>NZ_JBFUIU010000367.1:0-8868 GCF_056401695.1 Variovorax sp. P4_D9 | reverse complement strand
CATCGAGTGGCTGCGTGCGCTGGCGCTGCAGGGCACGATGCTGGCCACCGCGCAGGTCGATACGCCGCGTATCAGACTGCTCAAGGTGGCGGCCGTGATCACCCGCAACACCCGTCGCATCCGGCTGTACCTGGCCTCGAGCTGGCCCAGCGCGCCGATCTTCGCGCAGGCCATGAGCGCACTGCACTCACCCTGAACTTCATACAGCGCCTGGCTCGCGCGATGACAGCAAATCAGCTCGCAACCCAAGCCGGGGAAGGGGTAATCGCGTCAAAACGATCGACATTGACCACGCGCAACGGCTCAATGACAGAAAACCAGCCCTCATCATCGAAGAAAACAACGCCATGGCAGCCCCAACCCTGTACAGCACCACTACGGTGAAATATGCAGGCTAGCGCAATGCCGCGTCGACATGCACATGGACGACAGCCGTCTCGTCTTCATAGACCCTGCGCCAGCCCGGGAGGTCGTCGAGCACCGCGATCGCCGATGTTCCGGGTGCGAGCAGGGACCATCCGAACCTGTACTCGTTCAGAATCTCGAGGAACTGCTTGCGCTCCTTGAGCCTGAGTGCATCAACCAGTTTCTCGAGGAATGCGTCGCCGTACATGTCCGCGCGGCCGTCGATGAACACCGGGATGCCTTCGTAGATAAGAAAGCCGCCGAAAGAGTATTCATTCAACACCGTTCCCTTGGCGCCGGCGGCCATGGCGGCGTCGATCGCGGCCTTGGGCGTGATCACGGGCGCGGGCGCGGGCGGTCGTAGATGCATGGATACCGCTGCGAATAATGCCGTCGCGCACGCGCACACCGCGATGGCCATCGGACGTGCCGGCGCGGCCAGGGACAGGAACCATCGGTCGAGCGATTGTGCGTCCCGGTTCGGGGTTCCCGTGGCGTACCAATGCCGCGCGAATGGGGTGGCCATCAGGAACGGAGCAACGAGTCCCAGCACCGCAATGTGTCTCTGATGCTTCAGCGCCAGGTGTATCAGCCCGAGCACGAGAACCATTCGCAGCCACGGCAAGCGTACCCGGCCGCTGAACGCGAGGGCCAGCACCAGGAGCAGCCACAGTTCCAGCGAACTCGCTTGCTGGAAATTCGGCGACAGCCACTCTCCGATGTGCGCGAGCGCGACCTTCATCCTCATGAGGTAGATCGCATGCCAGAGCACCTGCCAGCCGCTAGGTGTCAACATCGCCGCACCTGCGGACAGCGCGACGAAAACGCCCCACGATCTGGCGGGCGCCATGCGCATGCCGCGAGGATGCGCAAGCACCGCATCCAGTGCCATGCCGGCGCCGAGCAACAGGCCAAGGACGAAGCTGCCGTGCATGTTGGCCCAAAGGACCATCAGGCCAAGCAGCCACCACGGCGGCCTGCGGCGCGCCTCCGCCGCGTCCACCAGCGCCGATATCCATAGCGCCAGCAGCAGCCAGGCCATCGCGTGAGGCCGCGCGAGCAGGTGCGTCGAGAGCATGCTCCCGGCAAGCACGGTGAAAAGCAGCGCGTGCACCGGCTCCATGCGAGCCAGCAGGAATCGCATCAACAGCGCGAGCACAAGGGCGAAGCTGCAGGCTGCAAGCGCAGCCAGACCCGCCCAGCCGCCGAGTCGATAGACGCCCAGCATCACGAGTTCGGACAGCCACTCGAACGCCGTCCAGGGCACGCCGGGCATCGAATGCGAGAACGGGTCGAGGGTCGGCACCGAGGCGTGCTCCAGAATCCAGCGGCCGGCGGCGAGGTGCCAGTAGGTGTCGGCATCCCGCAGCATCAGATTCGGCTGGTACGCGATCAGGGCCACGATCGTGAAGACCCAGACGATCAGCGGCCACGACAGGCCCCAAGTGCGCACTGCGGGCGCTGCCGCGCTGGCGTCGATCGTTGAATTCATGCTGCGGTCGACCTTTCTCGAAGTTGGTATCTTCCTGGGGGAGCGCACTAGCCATCGCCACTCAGCATCGGCATCAGCGAGCGGATCACCTGAATCGCCGCCGGCCCCATGACCACCATGATGATCGAGGGAAACACGCACACCACCAGCGGGAACAGCATCTTGGTCGGCACCTTGGCGGCCAGCTCTTCGGCGCGCACCTGACGCTTGTGGCGCAGGTCGTCCGAGAACACGCGCAGCGACTCGCCAATGCTGGTGCCGAACTTGTCGGCCTGGGTCAGCATAGTGGCAAAGGTGGCGATCTCCTCGACCCCGGAGCGCATTGCAAGGTTGCGCAGCGCCTTCTCGCGTGCGCTGCCGGCTCGCATCTCAAGGTTGGTCCAGTGCAGCTCCTGTGCCAGCGCTTCGCTCTTGATGCGGATCTCGTCCGTCACCTTCGTGAGCGCCGCGTCGAGGCCCAGGCCGGCCTCCACGCAGACCAGCATCAGGTCGGCGGCATCGGGAAAGTTTTCGAAGATCTCGCGCTTCCGGGCCTTCGAAAGCAGATGGAGAGACGCGTTGGGCAGATAGCACGCGACCAGCGCCGCGGCCATGAGCCAGAAGATCAGCGTCAGCCCCTCGGTCGGATTTGTCGCCTGCAGGAGGACGAAGGTCACGAAAGCAAACAGGAAGGGCAGCAGGGTCTTGACGCCGAAATAGATCAGAGTCGCGTCCGGGTGCCGGATGYCGGCGTGGAGGAACCTGATCCGCAGGGGCGACGTATCTTCGTCGCCGGTCGGTGAGGACAGCTGTGCGAAGGGGCCGATGACCTTGACCATGGTCTCGGTCCATGCCGATTTCTCGGGGCTTGGCGCCAGCGCCTGCAGTCGCTTCTGGGCGCGGGTGGGTGCCCACCACAGGTACGCCCCGATCAGCCCGAGAGTCACGGTCAGAAAGACCAGCGCGGAAAGGACCAGCATCGACATGCTCCTAGACGTGGATGCGCACAATGCGCCGCAGGATGAGAACGCCGACCGCCATCAGGACCAGCATGTGCTTGATGATCGCGATGCCGATCGGATCGGTCCACAGGAGCGACATGAACTCGGGATTGACGAGGTTCRTGGCTCCAGCGAGCGCGAAGGGCATTACCCCGAGCACCCAGGCCGACAACCGTCCTTCGGACGACAGGACGCGGACCTTTGCCAACAGCTTGAGCCTTTCGCGGATCAGACGGCTGAGGTTGCCGAGCACCTCGGTCAGGTTGCCGCCCGACTCGCGCTGGATCAGCACCGCAACGACGAAGTAGCGCACATCGGTAATTGGGATGCGCTCGCTCAGATTCGTCAGCGCCTGCTGCAGCGACACGCCGAAGTTCACTTCGTCATGCACGATACGGAATTCCGACGCGATCGGCTCCGCCATTTCCTCGCCGATCATCTGCAGGCCCGATGAGAAGGCATGCCCCGCACGCAGCGCGCGCGTCACAAGGTCGAGCGCTTCGGGCAGTTGCGCCTCCATGCGTGTCAGACGCTTGGCGCGGCAATGATGAAGGTACGCCAGAGGCGCAAGCGCGCAGGCTACGCCGGCCATGAGCCCGAAGCCTTCGGACTGATGCGCCAGCCCCACCACGGCAATGAAGCCCACCACGCCCAGCCCGATACAGCCGAGCAGCAGCTTGGACACCGTCCAGTCGAGGCCGGACTGCAGAATCTGCCGGTCCAGCCTGTGCGCGCGCGGCACCCGCAGCAGCCAGCGCTGCAACGCCGGGACGTCGCTGAGCATCCGTTCCTTCAGGACCCTGGCCTGGGGCGAGCCGTCGCCCGAGCCGGAAAGGGCCTGCAGCCGCTTTTCGAGCTTTCGCGCTTCCGGGCCCTTGTACGACTTCCACATGAGGTAGAGGCCTTCGAGCAGCAGCAAGACCGCGACGAAGACCAGCACCACGATCATGAACAACGAATTACCCGTGAGGTTCTGCATGGCCCCTCCCCTCACTGGTAATGCTTTGCCGGATCGAACATGGCGTCCGGCAACGGCACGCCGAAGGCGCGCAGCCGTTCGGCGAACTTCGGCCGCACGCCGGTCGCATGGAAGTAGCCCTCCACCTGCCCCTCCGGTCCGACGCCGGTTTGCCGGAAGGCGAAGATCTCCTGCATGGTGACGACTTCGCCCTCCATGCCGGTGAGCTCCTGGATGCTCGTGATCTTGCGCTTGCCGTCGGTCATCCGCAGCGCCTGGATGACCACGGTGATCGCGGAGGCGATCTGCTGCCGGGCCGCGCGGTGCGGCAGGTTGAGGTTCGCCATGCCGATCATGTTCTCGAGCCGTGAAAGGGCATCCCGCGGCGTGTTGGCATGGATGGTGGTCAACGAACCTTCGTGGCCCGTGTTCATGGCCTGCAGCATGTCCACCGCCTCGGCCCCGCGCACCTCGCCGATCACGATGCGGTCGGGCCGCATGCGCAGCGCATTGCGCACCAACGCGCGCTGCGTGATCTCGCCGCGGCCCTCGATATTGGCCGGCCGGGTCTCCAGGCGCACCACGTGCGGCTGCTGCATCTGCAACTCGGCGGCGTCCTCGATGGTGACGACTCGTTCGGACTCGGGGATGTAGCCGGAGAGGATGTTGAGCAGCGTGGTCTTGCCGGCGCCCGTGCCGCCCGAGATGAGCATGTTGACCTTGGCCTTGCTGAGGCCTTCGAGCATGGAGGCCATCGCCGGCGTCAGGCTCTTCAGGTCCTCCACCAGGTTGCTCATCTTCAGCGGTATGTGGGCGAAGCGGCGGACCGACATCATCGGACCGTCCAGCGCCACGGGCGGGATCACCGCGTTCACGCGCGAGCCGTCGGGCAGGCGGGCGTCAACCATCGGGCTCGACTCGTCGATGCGCCGCCCCACCAGCGAGACGATCTTGTCGATGATGCGCAGCAGGTGCTTCTCGTCGGTGAAAGTGACCGGCGTCAGCTCCAGCCGCCCGCGACGCTCGACATAGATCTGGTCGTAGCGGTTCACGAGGATGTCGGACACCGTCGGATCCGCCATCAGCAGCTCGATCGGGCCAAAGCCCAACATTTCATGCTGGATGTCGCGAATCAGCGTGCGGCGCTCGACGTCGTTGACCGCGGCCTGGTCCTCCTGCACCAGGCGGCCGACCATCGTCGCGATCTCCTGGCGCAGCGCCTCCGGGGCCAGCGTGTCGAGCGTGGCGAGGTCGAACTTCTCGAGCAGCTTGAGATGCAGCCGGCCCTTGAGCACCTTGTAGGCCTCCGAATTGGCGGTGCCGTGGGAATCCGCTGCCACGTGCAGGGCAGGAAGGGCGGCGGCGTCGTTCGCCACCACGTTGAGCTTTTCGCGCAGGGACATGGGATACCTTTCGAGAATCAGGCGCGGCCGAGCAGCCGGTTGAACAGGCTGGTGCTTTCTTCCTGCCGCGGCGCCAGCGCCATGACCAGCTCGGCCAGGCTGCGTGCCACCGGATTCGATCGCGACAACTGAGCCAGCGGAATGCCGCGGTTGATGGCGGCATTGACTTCCCTTGGCGAATCGGGAATCAGGCGCTGCCCGGTGCCGCCGAGCGACCGGCGCACCTCGGGTGCACCGATCTCGCTGCTCTTGTCGATGCGATTGACGAGCAGTTCGATCTTCTCCGGCGAGTAGCCGAGCGACTTGAACACGCCGAGCAGCTTTGCGGCGTTTCGCAGGCCCGGCAGCCCGGCCTGCAGCACAGGAAAAATGCGCTGCGCGCGGTCGAGCGCGCGAATCGACAGCGTGTCCAGCGCGCGCGACATGTCGAGCAACACGAAGTCATGCTGCAGCACCGCGAGGTTCAGGATGGCGTCGATGTGCTCAGGCTTCACCTCCATGGCCATCGAGGGGTCCTCGGGGGCTGCGAGCAGGCTGAAGCTCGGCGTGATCTTGACCGTGCTGGCGGCGAGGAAGGAGGCGTCGAGCCGGCTGAACTCGCGCGCCACGTCGGCAATGGTCGACYTCGGCCTGTCGTCGCTCATGAAGGACAGCGCGTCGCCGAACTGCAGGTTGAGGTCGATCAGCAGCACCGAGTTGTGCTCGGCAAGTTGCCAGGCCAGGTTGGTGGCCAGGAAGGTGGCGCCGCTGCCGCCCTTGCACGGCATGAAGGCCAGCACCTTGCCGGCGGGCATGCCGTGCGCGCTCGCGAGTTTGGCGGCGACGCGCTGCACCACGGCTTCGAGGGCGGCGGCTGTGGCCGGCGATGGCAGCACCTCGCGCACCCCGGCGCGCATCGAGTTCAGCAGGAAGTCGGGCGTGTGGGTCGCGCAAAGCAGCACGACCGCGGTGCGCGGGTGGTGCGTGGTCACATGCTCGACCATCGCGAGTTCGTTGGGGTCGCAGCACATGCCGTCGACCAGCAGTAGGTCGGGCTGCTCCTGCTCCACCACCTGGCGCATCCTGCTCTTGCCGCCTTCCGTCAGAACGACCGTGTGAGACCGGGCCTCGAGCACCTTGCCCATCTCCTGCAGATGGCTCTTGTTGGGCGAAATAACGGCAATCTTCATGGGGGTTCCTTCAGGAGCAAATGGCGGCACTGTTCGGGTCCTGCCGCATGATTTCGCGAGGCAGGAAGGTTGAGAAGGTGGGCATCGGAATCGGGGCTCGTGCGGCCAGCCCCGCGACGGGCGAGATCCACTGGTAGTTGAGGCCGGTGATGGTCACCGTCACGCCTTCGCAGGTCGAAGCCGAGCAGCCGGCGGGGCTCCAGGCCACGCCGATGGTGCTGATCTGGGGCAACATGGCCTGCATTCGGGACAGCACCTGCGCCTGCTGCGATGTGTCGTCGCAGACCGCCGCGTATCGGGCGCCCGCGCGGGTGGCTTCCTGGGCCGCGCTCCAGGTGAACAGCATGCGGCTGAAATCCATGATGCCCAGCAGGAAGGTGAGGAAGAGGAGCAGCGCGAGCGCGAACTCGACCGTGGTGGCACCGATCTGGCGATGGATCATGTCTGGGCCCTCATAGTGGCGGTGATGTCGCTGAAGACGATGTTCCCGTTGGCGTCGCCGATGGTGACCATCCCGAAGATGCTGGAGACCATCGAATGGAAGCTGTAGCTGCTCACCCGCACGGTGACGGTGGTGACCACCGGATTGCTGCCGGTGGTCTGCCAGGTGCAGCAACTCGCCGCCGGGACATTGGCGAGGGTGAGGCCGCGCGCCAGCGGCGTTCCCGTGCCGGCGAGGTTGCCGTACACCATCAGGTTGCGCGCCTCCGTGATGTGGGTGCCGGGCGTCTGGAACGACAAGTAGCGCACCGCGTCGCGCGTCGACTTGGTGACGGCGTTGTACTCGTACATCGCCCGACCGAGTTCAGTCGTGATGAAGGTGAGCAAGAGCAGGAAGGGAATGATCAGCGCCAGCTCCACCAGGGCCACGCCCCCTTGCCTGGTCTTCATGGTCTTCATGGTCTTCATGGTCTTCATGGTCTTCATGGGGTTCACCGGACCAGTACCGGAACGAGCGGCCCCGCCGAGCCGCCGGGCAGTCCGTTGGTTGTGCAGGGACTCCCCGTCGCGCCGGCATTGCCCCTGAACTCCAGCTTGGCCGCGGACATCGGGATCGTGAGCGGCTGCAGCATCAGCATGCATGCGTAATCGATCACGCTGTTGGCTCCGTTGATCACGGGCACCGTGACGATGCGCCGGCTGGCCCCGTACTGCATGTGGCCGCCCGTCGTGTTGCCGGGCGCCGCCAGATTCTGGAAGCTGTTGAGCGACAGCCCCGTGATCGACTCGCAGCTGTTCGAGCCGTTGACCCTGGTGCCGGTATYGGCACAAGAGGCGTATGCCGCGCGCTTGGTCACGAAGTTCTGCGCGCTGGGGTGTGCGCCGGCGCCGGGCGTGCCGTCGTACGCGTTAAAGGCGGCCGGCCAGTTGGTCGTGGTGTAGGCGTAGCCCGTGAAATCGGGATGCTTGATCGCCGGGCCGCTGGTGTTCTTGTAGATGCCGAAGCGGGCATTCCATGCATCGGCCACGGAAGTCTGCACTCCGGGCGTGCCCAGGTTGTCGCCCRCGCGCGTTCCGCAATGGCCGTTCATCTCGGCTTCGGTTTCGGAGGCACTGTTGCTGCCGTCGAGGTTGGCCCAGCCGATCTCGCCGCCCTGTGCCGCGCTCTGCGCGTTGATCAAAACCACCCATTCGCCGACGGTGAATCCGTAGTTGGGAGYGGTGCCGCCGGCCTTGGGCTTCATCGCAATGGGGATCGGGCAGGTGGTCTGCGCGCTGGCGCGTGTCGCCACCGCCGAGGCCACAACCTGGCGCGTGCCCGGATTGGCGGCTGTGTCCCCGTTGAAGGCGCCCATGGCCTGCATCAGCCGCGTGACCACGTTCGACTGCGTGTGCTGGCACTGCGCATAGCGCGCGGCGGCGGGGACGGTGGTCGGGACGTAAGCCGAATCCTTGAAGGTGATGTTGGTCGCGACAATCTGGCCCTGCCCGCTCCAGTTGGTCGATTGCATGTTGACGCGATTGAGGTTGCCGGCGGTCATGCCGGCACTGATGGCGCGGGTCAATGCGGTGCTCTGCCCGTCGAGTTCCTGCGCGGCCGACAGGGCGCAGCTGTCCATGGCCGTCTGCAGTTCGGTCTTGACGACGAACAGGTGCCCGAAGTCCAGAGCGATGCCCATGAAGCCGAGCAGGAACAGCAGGACCAGCGCCGTCGTGACGATCACGGCGCCTTGTTGTCGACGAAGGCTGGTGAGCTTGCGCATGGTCGAATCTCTGATCGGGGTCGTGGGGCGAAGGGTCAGACGCAGGTCGCTGTCAGGCAGGTTGCGAATCGCGCGATGAAGGTGGAAAAGCTCGATCCGATCAGCAGCGGCTGAAGCCCTAGCACCAGCGCGATCGAAATGAGCGCGACGATCAGCGCGTATTCGATGACCAATGCGCCTTCCTCGTCGCGCAGCAAATTGGCGGGCATATTCGATGACCAATGCGCCTTCCTCGTCGCGCAGCAAATAGGCGGGCA
>NZ_JBFUIU010000366.1:0-8871 GCF_056401695.1 Variovorax sp. P4_D9 | reverse complement strand
CCGTAGATGCCGCGAGTCGAACACAGTGTTCGCCGGGTGGGTCGGCCGCGCTGTCCTGAGCGAAGGGCGGTATTTCGAACAGAGGCCACCTGTCGGCAGCGCGAAGAGCGTTTGCGTGCTCGGCAACTCGCGCACAGCGCTTCGCTCGCGACGGATATGTGCTCCACGCGCTGCAGCAGGTCGCGCTCCGGGCAAGCATCTAGTCGCGCCGAGGAAGCAGCTGCTCGAACATCACTGCGACTCGTGACCGCGTCCCCAACCCGTCTGGTCGCGTCAGCTTTGACCTCTGTTGCGGGCCTGATGCCTAACCACCCTCGACCTGGAGTCTGTGGGAGGCACCGAAAACGGCACAATTTGGACATTTCGCTGCTCCCTTTACGAAAGGAAGGGTTTGAAGTACCACTTGCGATCAACCGCGGCGCCGATCGGTCTTGGGCCACCCGGTTACACGCCATTCTGTCACGCGACACGGGCCGGCGGATGGTGGACAGGCATGGCGCCTTCCTGGGGCGAGACTTACGGCCTCGTCCACGCGATTCCGCATGAGCGTCGTGGGCGTCCAAGCGGAAGGATTGATGGCTGGAACGCGCTGAGGCGGTAGAGCGTCTGTCGCTGCCGAGGACCGCTTCGCTTGCCACGGGAGTGCCCGAAGAATCGCTTCGCGCGCAACGCCGACGGCGGGTCCGGGTTCAACTATCTTTGTCGAGATTACAAGAAGTACCTTCGCCACATCACGCCCGCCATGAACCGCATGGGGTACTTGCTGGGGCAGGATCGCTCGGCCAGCGAAGTGATGCACCGCGCCTGAGGATTCCGCCCAAGTGGCGCTAGGGCTAAAAGTTTCGGCACCAGGCTCGCGAATAACACGATCACGTAACCGACGAGCTGTCGCGGGATGCGCCCATCAATTTTTGCCGGTAGAACGGGACAAAAGGGCCGCGATGTGTTGGTGAAAACTTATCTGAGAGTGAGCCAAGCGTCGATCTTGCAACTTTCAACTTTCTTCCCATGCGTCGACAGCTTCGCCGTCGATCACCCTTTCGTTACCTGGACGATGGCAATCCGTTTCGCGCGCTGGCGCTGGAGGGCCGCGAGGCTGCGGCGCACCATTGCGACACCAAGGCTCATCTACACGACGTGCTCGACCTGAGCGAGTGGATCACGCGCGCGCTGCGCAACTGCATCGTCGAGTTCACCGCACGCCTGCAGACCGGCCTGGCCATGCTGGCTGCCTCGACCGCTCTGTTCATCGGGATGTTCGGCACCGTATGGGGCATCTATACGCATTGATGAGCATCGGGACTTCCGGTCAGGCGACCATCGACAAAGTGGCCGGTCCGATTGGCGAAGCGCTGATCATGACGGCGCTGGGCCTCGCGGTCGCCGTTCCAGCAGTGCTGGGCTACAACGCACTGGTGCGCAGCAACAAGTTCGTGCTGACCAAGTTCAACAGCTTTGCGCACGAGCTGCATGCCTACTTCGTGACCGGCGCGCGCGTCCAGAGGGGCGTCGGGGCCAACGTCGTCCCGCTCAAGAAAGGCTGAGCATCATGGCCTTCGGAACACAGGACGAACCCGATGAGGTTCATGAACGAGATCAACATGACGCCGCGGGTCGACGTCATGTTGGTGCTTCTGGTCATCTCCATGATCACCGGGCCTTTCATAAAGCATGCTGTGCGCGGATCAAGATCCAGGCCGTCGCCACGGCCACGCAGTCCCTACATCGCCGTCCACGGGCAAGTGACATAGTGACGGTTCCTCTCCATGCCGCGATGCTGGCCTTGCTGTTAGCGTTCACCGGATGCGCCGCCACCGGCGAGACGGGGATCCCGGTTGGCGTCATGCGGTGATCGTGGGTATCGGTAGCCACGCCGAGTTGGCGTCCACCGCGGATCAGGACTGCGGCAGCGGCAGCCTCCGGCCAGATGCGCCCTATGTCGTCGCACGTTACCGCGACGGCCAGCACAGCCGGTCGATCGGCAAATCGCGGCGCCCCGCGGACAGTTCGCTTCAGATCGGCCAGGAAGTGCGTGTCAACATCTTGGACTGAAACGCAGCTCTCATCCCGCTGGACGCACGTCGCGGATTCCCTGACCCACGCCGGAGTCTTTGCCGTCGGGCCTACCGATGTTTACCGGCCGTGCAGGCCCGCCTAAGCAGCGCCGCAGCCGGCTTTCACCTCATTCAAACAATCACGCAACCCGAAAGCTGCCTGTCGCGAACACCCGGTAATGGCCGTGGCATCCTGATTCAGGCGGGCGATTTCCGGGTTTCCGTCGAACAGTTTGTCGGGAAGGGTACGCGCCGCCTAATCGAAGCGGCGCTGCTCAGCGCCGGCTGCCCAGTGCTGCGCACGCTCGGCTGTGGCGTTGGCTATGTCGCGCCGAGACCATGGGGGCATTGGTGTGGGGGTTTTGGCTATCGAGGTTCATTGGGTCTTTCTGTGGTGTAGTGACGTGGTCGTGTGTGACTGGCTTGGGCAGTTCTCGGTCATGTGTCATCGGTTTCCTTCTTCGCGCGAGCCTTGAAGATCAATGTGGCCAGGCGGCTTGCGCGCTCGGCATCGGTCAAGACGGTCGCAGGCGGAAGGCCTCCACCGTCATCCGACTTGATCCCGAAGGCCTCGCGCTGCATGCGCACACCCTTTTCCAACATCTCAACAAGCTTTTTGGCTGAGTCGACGCGACCCGCCGTGCTGAGTGCCTTTCGGTATGCCTCATTGAGAAGGTCGCGGCGTTGGCGCCCGGTCTCGGCGTCGGTGCTGGACTCGTCCATCAGTTCGCCGAGCTTGGCAAACAGTTCGACGTTGTCGGTTTGCGCTTCAATCTCGCCAAACAACTTGCGGCAGAGGTCCAAGGAGCGCTGGATGTCGGAGCGCTGGCTCATGTGAACATGGAACACGGCGCCCGCGTTCGCGTGGACGACCACGCGTTCCGGGACGCGCGTTTTGGTGCGCACTTCGCTGCGCACCGCGGCCCTGCGCACCAGTGCGTCCGCCTTGGCTTGGATCTTTGCACCCAGGTCGCGCGCCCAGTCCTCCTTGTTCGCGCGCTTGCGGATGGTGGACTCGGCTACGCCGTGCTCGCCTGYGATCGTGCGCAGCGACTTGATGCCGGCGCGGTAGTCCGCCTCGATGACCGGCCAGTCTGCTACCGGGTGCTTCGCTTCGCTCATGGTGCGGTCTCGTCGTCATCGTCCGGCACGTCGTGCACAACGGGCATTGCGCTACGGCCGATCTTGGCCAGCAGCGATGCCAGAGCATCGGAGTCACCGGCCTGTTGGCCGGACTCGATGTTGAACGCCTCGCGCTCACCCTTGCGCACCTTCTCGTCGATCTCGGTCAGCTTCTTGAGCGACTCGACGCGGCTGGGCAGCGCAATGATGCGTTGCAGTAGGTCGTTTCGTTTGTCGATGCCGCTCTCCCCTGGGTCGCGGGCGACCTCAACGATCTGTGTCAGCAGGTCGATGTGGCTGGTCTGAGCCTCGATCTCATCGAGCATCGTATCGCGAATGCTGGAGATTCGACCAAGGCCTTTCCGGTGTCCGAGGACGACATCAACCCGGACGGTGGCGGCCGCTTTGATTTCAAAGCTATCGGGGGTTGCATTCTCCGATTGCTTTCTTCCGATTGCATTTCCGCTGGCTTTCGCAGTCGCCTTCAGGAGCATGTTGTCAGCTCGTGCTCGAACCTCCGCGGCCTTGTCTTGAACCCATTCATCGAGGCGGTACTCCCGCTCGATCGCGCCCCAGTCAATATCGGAACGGCGGCCCATCAGTGCACCTGCCCTTTGGCTTCCGCGTGCACGTCGGCGAGGTGCGACGCGCCAGCGGCGTACTGATTGATGCTGTTTGCTGCGGCAGAAAGATGTCGCTCCAGAGGGCCCCACGGCAAGGGCGTGACGTTCGCAGCCAAGCAGGCGTCTTCGATCAGGGCATCGAGCAGCAAATCTCCGGCCGCAGACCACAACAACGCCGCACGCACCGGTACCTTCGCGCGAGACACCAAAGCGAGCTGGGCCGCACACAGAGAAGCTTCGCCGATCCCTGCCACAACGTGGTCATGACCACGGCCCCCATCTTTCGCAATGATCACCATCATGCTGTCGTCGACGTGTGTGATGACCAGGTCAGCACGACCCCAAAGCAGCTTGAGATCGCGGGTCAGGGTATCGGTCGACGGGTCGAACGGGATGCGGTCCTCGTAGATTTTCCCGGTGGAAGCAGAAGAGCAGAACAGGAGAACAAGGGCGGATTCGCCCCCGACCTCGACCGCGTGTTTGAGAATTTCAATGGTCATGGGTGAATTCCTGGAATATGAGAAGGCGAGGCGCCGACGGTTGCGATGCGTTTTTCATCGGGCCATGCTATTGAGAACGGCAACGGTGGGCGACCTCTATGGGGGGACTGGATGCTCCCGGCTCACTGGATGGGGTGGACCTCGCCACGGTAGAGATCCTCCGAGTTGATGTGCTGGCCCACAAACGCCTCGACCTCCTCGATGGCCACGCCGAGCTTTTCGGCGATCTGCTGCACGCTGAAGACCGGCTCGCCGTCTTCGTTGACGTGCGTGGCCGGCGGGACAAGCCCTGACTGCTCCACCAGGGCATCAGCCTCGGCGCGATAGCGTGGCGGTGCAGTGCGCATCAGCCGCACGAACAGTCCGGCGTGCTCCGGGCCGTCCAGCGCTTCGTCGCCCTCGGCGTGGCGGATGTCACCGACTCGCTTCAGCAGCGCGAAGAACTCGGCATAGTCGTGGCGCTCGATCTGATTCGCCGCCCAGGCACGCCACTCCTTCGCGACACCCGGCTTGCTCTCTTCGAGCAGCGTGTAGTAGCTTTCAGGCGCCAGGGTCAGCATGCGCGCGAACTTGAACGTGTGGCACTCATTTTCGATGGCGGCCTCGCCCTGCTCGCGCAGGACAGCCATCATCTCGGCCAGGAGAGCCCGGTACTCAGGGTTAAGCTGTTCCGGCGCGCCGGTCACTTTTTCAGTCATAGTTTCTCCAGTTAAATTTGGGTTGACCGGGGTGCCGGTCGTTTGGTGGGGGATGCTTGGGCTCGGCTGGGTCACAGGTCGCCGCCTTTCGCACGAGCATTGCGAGTGGGCGCCGGCCCTTCCCAGCCATCGAAACGCGTCTGGTCGCCGATGTAGCTCAGGCTCAGCACGCCGCACCGGCCCTGGCGGTTCTTCGCCACGCTGACCTTGGCGTAGTACTGCCACTCTGGCCCGAGATCGGGCTTGGCCTGGATCGGCCGGTTGATGAACAGGATGATGTCGGCGTCCTGCTCGATGGCGCCCGAATCGCGCAGATCGCTGAGGCCCGCGGTCTGGTCGACCCGTTCCTCCACCTTGCGGTTGACCTGCGCCAGGCACACCACGGCAATGTCGAGCTCCTTGGCCAGCGTCTTCAAGCCGCGGCTGATTTCTTCGAGCTGGTAGGCGCGCGACTGCTTCCCGTCCAGGCCCGACATGAGCCCGATGTAGTCCACGATCAGTACCTTCAAGCCGCGCAGGCGCTTCACGTTCCGGGCCTTCGAGCGCACCTGGTTGATGTTCAGGCCGCCTTGGTCCGACACCGCGAAGTTCAGGTTGCGCGCGCGATCCACGCCATCCACCACGCGATCCCACTGCAGGCCGGCGCCGAGATTCGGGCGCTTGACCGCCGACAGGCTGACGCGACCGATCATGGCGGTCAGGCGGTCGCGCACCTCCATGTGCGGCATTTCCATCGACAGCATCGCCACCGCGTGGCGCTCGGCCATGTTGATGCCAATGGTCATGGCGAGCGCGGTCTTGCCCTGGCTCGGCCGCGCGCCGATGATGATGAGTTCCCCCGGTCGCAGGCCACCCTCAAGGTACTCGTCCAAGTCGGCCAAGCCCGTCGACATCGCGGTCGTCTTGCCCTCGGCCCGGTCCTCCAGCAACGATGTGTGCAGCGCCATGCCCTCGGCCGCTCCGATCCACTCGTCGCGCGGGGCCTCGCCGATCAGCTTGGCAAGTTGGCCTTGGGCATCCTCGATGCGTTCCGCGATGCTGCGCTCGTGGTCCTGCGCCAGTTCCGTGACCGCGCTGCTCACTGCCATCAACTGCCGGCTCTGGTAGCGCTCCACGATCAGCGCCGCATAGCGCCGCACGTTGGCCGCGCTCGGCACGTACTGCGCCAGCGCGTTCAGCTCGGCGAACGCCTTGGGGTCTTTGAGCGCCGTTCCGGTCGTCACCACGTCGCACTGCTTGCCGGCGACGATCTGGCGCGAGATCTCGGCGAAGAACGTGCGGTTGCGGTCGGAGTAGAAGTGCTCGGTCTTCACCGTGTCGCCGATCCGGTCCCAGGCGCCGTTGTCCAACAGCAGAGCGCCGATCAGGCTGTGCTCGGCCTCAAGCACGGCCATGACGGCGACGGCTTGATGGTCGTGCTTCACGCTGCCACCTCCGCGGTCTTCTCGATCACGTGCTTCAGGCCCTTTTCCGTCAGCAGGAAATCGAGGTCGCAGCGCCAACCCTCATGGCCCGGCGCCTTCTGCCCACGTCCCATCAGAAAGTCGTTGTCGCGCGCCCGGTCGAAGTAATCGCGAAACCACGTCATAGCTTGTTCTGCAGTCTGAGCGCGGCGGCTACCGTCCAGCTTGGTCGTGGTCAAGACCCAGCGCCAGCGCTTTGACAGCTCCCGCTTGCGCGAGTCATTCATCAAACGAACAGCCGGCAGTTCAGGCAGAACCTCGTGGTACAGGTCGACGATCGCCTGGGTCTTGCACGGCGGCAGTCCGCTGCCGACAGAGGCGATAGCCTCTTTATCTTCCTTTCCCATCCATTCCTCTCCCTTCCATTCCGGGGTCGAGGCCGCGTCGATGATTCGACGATCGTTCGACGAATGCTCGTTGCACGCCCTGGGAGTCGGTGCCGATTCATCACTGACCGCGCGGCGCGCAGTGGCCGATTCACCGGAGAAAGGCGGGTGCTTGAACGTCGGCTTGTCGATGCGCTGGTGGTGCCAGCCAGTGACGTGCCAGAAGACTTTGCTGCCGGCCTCGTAGGTCATCAGCAGCTCCTGACCGAGCATTTCGGCCACGAGGGATTCCACGTTGGTCGCCGCGATGTCGTCGGACGGGAAGACCTCGGCCTTCAGCGTGCGAGCGCTGGCCGGGTGATTGCCACCGTCGTCGCAGAAGTTCCACAAGCCAATGAACGCGAGGCGAGCGAGCGGCGAGAGGTTCATCACCTGCTCGCTGGTCCACGTCTCCGGCTTGATCGTGCGAATGCGGGCCATTAGGAACGACCTCCCGACGGTACCGCACGCGTCACGAACTGGGCGGAAAGGCGCTCCGTTCGCGCCATCGCCCGGTCCCAGGCCGCGGCCAACTCGGTGTCGCCCAACGCCGTCGCGCGAGACAGAGCGTCGCGATAATGCGAGATCCGGCGCGTGCGGCCGGCGATCTGGCGGTAGGTGAGACGATTCACGTCGCCCTCCTCGATCTGGGCGAGGAATGCGCGAACGTCGTTCCAGTGGGTGAAGCTACGGGACTGGCCCGAGCGGCGCACAACGAACGTCACGCGGCCATCGTCGGCGCGAACGCTGCTCTTCAGGGCGTGACCCTTGACGGCGAACTTCTCGGCGGCCGCTGCGAAGTCCGTTGCGGTAGTGGCGCTCGGTGCGACAATCGGGCCGTTTTCAGTGCTTTGATCTGCGACTTGCCCGGCTGCCACCGGGCTTTCGCTTTTCTGGGGTGCCGTCATTTAAGCCACCTCGAGCAAACGGCGGATGTCGGCGACGGGCCATGCGAGGCGGCCATGCACGCGGATCGGACGAATCGGACCGTTATCCAGACAGGCCCAGCCGCGCATGGTCTGCGGGCGGCGGTCCAAGTAATAGCCGGCCTGTTCGGTCGGCACCGTGGGGCGGGTCACGGCTTCCAGCGGCGGGTACTGCTGGGATTCAGTTGCAGCGCGGCGGGAGCCGGCGCTGTGGTGCGTTGCTTGCGCTTCCATCGGTTTGCACCTCAATTCGTTGATGTGCATCGATGATTTCCGGGCAACTATCCTCCCCCGCAACCCTCCCCGTATCCCCCATTTTGGGGGACACCCAATGGGGGATAGTCAGGCTTTGTCGGCTATCCCCCCACGCAGGCGCAAGCGCTCCCATGTCTTGTCGAAGGTTGTGCCTCCCTTCTGAAAAAGGTCATTCATGCCCACCAGTGCGGCGCGAATCTCAGCCTTCACGCCGGGCTTTCCTGGCAAGTTCTTTCGCAGCATGAGCGGATCGTGACCTGCAGCGCGCAGCGCAGCCAGGATGGTCGCCTCCTGCGCGGCGAATCGCTGAAGCGGCTTCGCTTGCACCTCGTCTGCAGTCTCAGTCCCTGCGGGCGCGGGGGTGGATGTCGCGGCCTGACCGCAAGGATAGGGGGAAAAGTCGAACTTCGATGGCATTTGGACTGCCTGCAGCCAACGGGCGATCTCCGCGCGATCAACATGCTCCCAGCAAATCCGACGGAGATCGCGTGATGGCTTATCGCCCACTACTTGCAGGAGCGTCCTTTGGGATCCGTCAAAGTTCGGTATCCCATGCAATTGTTGTTTCTTCGGCCACTGCGGGTTTTCTGGCCGATCGCGGTGGATCAACCATCCGAGATAGGCACCCGAAAGATGTACCAAGATAGGCACCGCGGGCCCCGGCAGATCCTCGCGATCAGGATTTCGCCTATTCGACAGCGGCTGCCGCCCGACAATGAGGCATGCAACTTCATCCAGCCGAAAGTTGGTTGCCTCATTCCATGGGGAAAGTTCATCCATTGGCGCTCCTTCATCGCGCCCTTCATTGGGGGTGCCCCAGCAGGCGGGTGAAGGTGTCCCGCTTTTCAGCCGCTAAACCTAGCTG
>NZ_JBFUIU010000365.1:0-8891 GCF_056401695.1 Variovorax sp. P4_D9 | reverse complement strand
CATCCGCCCCTGCGAGGCGGGCAGACTGGATGTCAGTCACCACCTCATCGTCCTCACTCCAGGCGACCCCAGGCCACGTCGGCCCAGCTTCAAACGAGCGGGGCAAGAACTCGTTGTAGCCGAGCACGGCGATCCGAAGGCCATTTCGTTCTATCCACAGCGGCTCGTGTGCCTGGCGCAGGTTGCTTCCACCGCCGAAGGCGGCGATCCCGGCGCTGCGAAGATGCAGCAAGGTCTGGCGAAAGGCCTCGTGACCATAGTCGCCGGAATGATTGTTCGCGACCGAAACGGCATCAAACCTGCCCTGCAATACACGAAGCACACGCGGGTGCGCGCGAAAGGTGTACGGCTTGTCGGGGATTGCGTGACCCACTGTGGCGATCGGGGATTCCAGGTTGCCCACTGCATAGTCCGCACTACGCAGGGCCGCATCGACAAGAGCCAGAGGGTCACCCCCAGCGGCGACCGTGCGCCCGGCCCCTCCGTCCAGCATCAAGTCGCCAACAAGGATCAGCCGTACTGTGCCGGGCTCCGAAGAGGCCTTTTTCGCCCCCTCGATGCGCACTGCGGCAACGTCCTGCAAGGGTTCCGCCTTGCAGGTCATCAGGGCACACACGCCGATCAGGAGGGCCGAGGCAAAGGGGCTCATGGCTGGGCCCTGTCGTGGCCTCTCCTCTCTTCAGAGCTCACGGCCGAATCTTCGAGTTCGCACCAGTACTGCAGTTCTCCTCCGCGCACCGGTTCGTACACCGATTGCTGGCCGGTAAAGCCAAAAATGGATGCGCCTGGCTTCTGTGGCGGGTAGGGGAAGCGGGCCTGATGGATCAGCGACGGCTCTTCATCCTTCTCGAAGTACGTGTAGACCTTCACCGACGCGAGCTCCGCCGGCTCCTGCTGGAAAACCAGTCGGAAAAGGAAGAGAGAACCGACCCGGATGGCGGCCACGTCGTATGCCGACGCGACGGCCACGGACCTCGCCGTGATGGACTGTCCCCCGTATTCGATGTGGCAGGCCACCACGTCGCCGTTGACGGCCGAGCCGGCACATCCACCCAATGCCRCGCCAAGCAGCGCCAGTAGGATCATGCAGTGCCGGTTTGAGTGGTCGTCCATGGCCCAAGCAGGGTAAGGCAGGACCGCGCGCTGAACAAGCGGTAGCGTCGAACGATTGGGATCGACCGCATCCGCTGCTGCATTGCTGACCTTGCGAAACTGGCGCCTTGGCCTGCTATGTCAGGGCAGGGCATGTCGCCGAGAGGCGGCCCGTTTTGGCCATCTGCCCTGAGATCCGGCCGTCAGTGACAACGTGCTCGGTTCAACGGGAATTCGGCTGAACGAGCGGGCCAATACGCAGAATTTGGACGCTACGTCAAGTGGAGAAGCTTGCGCAGCCAGGCGTCGACCACCCCGGTGGCCGGAAAGTCGGCGCGACCAAGTGAGCGGTTGATCTCCAGATGACCGAGCAAACCTGTTCCGTCAACACCATAGACTTCCGCTGATATTCCGGCAGTGCTTTGGCCAGCGCCTCGGATTGCGCCTTTCCGTCGGCGCGATCAATGTGGACGATCAGAAATGCCGGCGCGTTGGGATTCAAAGTTTGCAAGGCAGGCGACAAGGCCAGCTGGCGTGCGGGTTCGCTTCCAAACGCCACCGTATAGGCGGTGCCGCGCATGAAGCGGCCGGCTGCGGCAAGTTGGCGCGGAATGTCAGAACACGCGCCGTCCAGTGCGATGACGCCGCGAAGATCCGACAACAACAGGCCGGCCGCCGCCAGATACTGCGGATCGGTACCGACCAAAGCCACCAAATGCGCGCCCGCGCTGTGGCCCATCAGCACAATGCGTGACGCATCGATGCCCAGTCGCGCGGCATGACCCCGAAGCCAGGCGACGGCCGCAGCCACATCGGCTGCCTGCTGCTCCACGATTGCGGCCGGCACCAATCGATAATTGATCGAAGCAAATGCAAAACCTTCTTTGGTCAAATGCTCGACCTTTTGCATTCCCGTGGCAGATCTTTTGTCGCCGCGTTTCCATCCACCGCCATGGACGAAAAGAACGAGTGGTGCGGGTCTGGAAGAGGCCGCAGCCCAGAAGTCGAGCTTCTGCAGGGCGTCTGAGCCGTAATCTTCCGAATAGCGGCAGGTGCCGAGAGTTGCCTCTCGGCACCTACTTTGGGGGAAGTCCGGCCTACCTTGGAACTTGACGGTCGCCCACATCAACAAGGAAGTTCAAGCTCAGTGGCAACGTCGCATCGCGGGAGGCACCTGGTCGAATCGCATTTGATGGGCTGCTTCCGGATGTCGCGAACAGGCGTACAGGGCCGAAGCGAACATAGCGTACCGCCCAAAGCCGACGCTCGTACAATGATGACTGGGTGGCTTGCGGCATGTGCGGGTCAGGTCTCAGCGACGGTCGGGCCGCCTCGCGGAATCAACGCGAGCCGTCCTCCGATGCCTATCACCACCATCCAGGCCGTTGCTGCAGCCCTTTTCGCGGTTGCGCTTCTCCACACCTTCGCCGCCAAGCAGTTCGAGCGGCTCTCCCATCGCTATCCCGCTCATGCCGGGCTCTTTCATCTGCTGGGCGAAGTCGAGGTCGTTTTCGGCTTCTGGGCCATCGTGCTGGTCGTGTCCATGGCGTTGTTGGTCGGAGGCGCACCGGCGCTGGAGTACGCGGAATCGCGCAACTACATCGAGCCGCTCTTCGTCTTCGTGGTGATGGTGATCGCCGCATCGCGGCCAGTGCTGCGCACTGTGATGTCGATGGTGTCCGCGACGGCGCGAGTGCTGCCGATCCCGACGCCGCTGGCGACTGCGTGGCTCGGCTTGGCGGCGGTGCCGCTTCTCGGCTCCCTCATCACTGAACCGGCCGCGATGACGATCGCTGCCTTGATGCTGGCGCCTCAGGTCTTCCGCCCCCACATGCCCGAGCGCGCCAAGTACGTTGCGCTGGGCGTGCTGTTCGTCAACGTCTCGATCGGCGGCACGCTCACCTCCTATGCTGCGCCGCCCGTTTTAATGGTCGCGGGCACCTGGCAGTGGGACAGCGCATTCATGCTCATGGCTTTCGGCTGGAAGGCCGCACTCGCGGTGGTCCTGAACGCCAGCGTCGCGGTCTTTGTGCTGCGCCGGCATCTTCAGCCTGGCAAGGGTGCATCCGTTGAAGAGACAGGCGCCGACGATCGCGTGCCGCTGTTCGTGGTTGCCGTGCATCTCGGTCTGCTGGCCGGCGTGGTCCTGTTCGCGCACCATCCCGTCGTGTTCCTCGGCCTGTTCCTCATGTTCATTGGATTCACGCAGGCTTACGAGCGACATCAGAGCCCGCTCATCGTCAAGGAGGCCCTGCTGGTCGGGTTCTTCCTCGCCGGTCTCGTGGTGCTGGGCGGCATGCAGCAGTGGTGGTTGCAGCCGATCGTCTCGTCACTCTCCCCGCTCGCGCTTTTCGTTGGCGCGCTCGGCCTGACCGCCATCACGGACAACGCTGCGCTGACTTACCTTGGATCGTTGATCGAGGGCTTTACCGACCAGTCCAAGTACATGTTGATGGCGGGCGCAGTGGCTGGCGGCGGGCTGACGGTCATAGCCAATGCACCCAACCCCGCTGGCGTGGCGCTGCTCAAGCGAGGGTTCAAGGATGAATCGATCGGGGCGGGCGGATTGCTGCTCGGTGCTTTGGGGCCCACCGCAGTTGCAGCGGCAGCGTTTCTGATCCTGTAACGGTCAGCCGACCACCCGGCAGTCCGCTGTTGGCCGAGACCGTGATGTCGCACCGTCGCCGGAAAGCTGCCTTTGAGAGCCGAAGCCACGGAGCCAGCCACCAGGGGGCAGCGCACTGGCCTCAGGCACGGCCATCACGGCCGGGGTTGTCATCGGCGCCCYTTTTGTGCGTCGCCAGACCCGGCTGCCGGATCCGTTGATCCAGCCCGGCCGCTTCGCGGGTACACGGGGCGAGCGCTAGTAACGGTTGCACTCGTTTGGCTCTCTCGCGCATGAGGCCGTTCGTGTGGATGCCGCCGCAAGGACGGCAAGGAGAAGCGCCCCGTCTAGTTACGGAACAGGTCAAGAATTCGGCTGCGTTCGTCTGAGTCTGAAGGTGACTCAGGCTTCGTTGTCGGGGTCTCCTCAGCTGGTGTTGGTGCGGACATTCCCCACGGGTTGGCGAGCCCACTGCCCGGCGCGTAATCGTCGTAGTACCACTCGCCGCCGACATGGACCACCCCTTCGGGTGCCTGAAGTTCAGCCACGGGCACGCCCTTGATCGCGGTCTCCATGTAGCTGATCCAGATCGGCAAGCTCAGGCTGCTGCCCGTCTCTTTGTCTCCCAAGCTGCGAGGCGTGTCGTACCCCATCCACGCGATCGCGGTCATCGTCGGTTGGAAGCCTGCGAACCATGTGTCGATCGAGTCGTTGGTGGTTCCGGTCTTGCCGTAGAGGTCGTCGCGCTTGAACGCCTGATACGCCTTCGCGCCGGTACCGCCCTTGACGACGCTTTGCAGCAGCGTGTCCATGATGAAGGCATTGCGCTGCGGAATGGCGCGCATCGTTTCGTTGAGCAGTGGTGGCTKCGGCTCGACCAAAATCTTGTCCTTGTGGTCCGTGATGCGCGTGATCAGGTAAGGATTGACGCGATAGCCGCCATTGGCAAACACGGAGTAGGCCGTTGCCATCTGCATTGGCGTGACCGCGCCGGCGCCCAACGCCATGGGCAGATAGGCGGGGTGCTTTTCGCGGTCGAAGCCGAAATTCGTGATCCAGTCCTGCGCGTAGCGGATACCGATCGATTGAGTGACGCGAAGCGTGACCATGTTGATGGACTTCATGAGCGCCGTGCGAAGCGGTATCGGTCCGGAGAAGGTGCCCCCATAGTTCTTCGGTTCCCATGGTTGCCCGCCTGTCGTGGCCGCATCGAAGTAGAGCGGCGCATCATTGACCACGGTGGCCGGCGTGAATCCTTTTTCAAGCGCTGCCGAAAAGATGAACGGCTTGAAACTCGAACCTGGCTGACGCCACGCCTGCGTGACATGATTGAATTTGTTCTTGTTGAAGTCGAAGCCGCCCACCATCGCCTTGATGGCGCCGTCGCGCGGATCCATTGCGACGAACGCACCCTCGACCTCGGGTTGCTGAGTAATTCCCCACAAGTCTTTCGGCGTCTTTGCAAGGCGGACGACCGCCCCACGACGGATCATGATGTTGCGCGGAGCCTTGTCCGACAATCCCGATTGGGCAGGCCGCAGCCCGTCTCCGGTGACGTGCAAGGTCTCGCCGTTCGCACGAATGGCCGTGATCTCTTTGGCACTGGCTTTGAGAACCACCGCAGCAATCAGGTCACCGTTGTCCGGGTGCTCTGCAAGCACGTCGTCGATCGCGTCTGCGCGTTCTTTCGGATCGTCGGGAAGATCTATGAATTTTTCGGGTCCACGGTAGATCTGAGTTCGCTCGTAACTCATGATTCCGTCGCGCAACGCCTTGTAGGCGGCCGATTGGTTGACCGCCGAGATCGAGGTGTAGACCTTGAGTCCCCGGGCGTAGGTGGCGTTGCCATACTGCGCGTAGATCAGCTGGCGCACCGTTTCGGCTACATATTCGGCGTGCAGGCGAACGGGGGCTGGCGCGTCGCGCAGATGAAGCTTGTCTTGTCTGGCTTGCGCCGCCTGCTCAGGCGTGATGAAACCGTTCTCCTGCATTCGGTCGATCACATAGAGCTGGCGTTCTCGTGCCCGCACGGCATTGTTGACCGGGTTGTTGGCACCGGGCGCTTTGGGCAAACCCGCCAGCATCGCGGCTTGTGCGATAGAGATGTCCTCGAGCGGCTTACCGAAATAGGCCTCTGAGGCCGCGGCGAAGCCGTACGCCCGCTTGCCCAGGAAGACCTGATTCAGATAGATCTCGAAGATCTGATCCTTGGAGAGGAGTTGCTCCAGTTTGAATGTGAGCAGGACTTCGTACACCTTGCGCGTGACCGTTTTCTCCGAAGTCAAGTACGCGTTGCGCGCCACCTGCATCGTGATGGTCGAGGCACCTTGGCTCCTTACCCGGTTCAGGTTTGCGTACGCGGCGCGCACCATGCCTTTGAAGTCGACCCCATTGTGGTCATAGAAGCGCGCGTCCTCGGCGGCCAGCACGGCGTCCCTCATCAGCTTGGGGATTGCCGAGATCGGCGTGAATTCGCGGCGCTCTTCACCAAATTCGCCAATCAGAATGCCTTCTGAGGAGAACACCCGCAGCGGCAGCTTCGGTCGATAGTCCTGAAGATCGGAGATATTCGGCAGGTTCGGATAGGCGACCACGAGTGCAGTCAAGACGACGAATGACAAGCCCAGCGCCCCGGCCAAGGCCAGCCCTGTGAACCACAACACCACGCGCAGGAGCCAGGATCGCCAGGATCTTGAAACTGGCTTGTCGACGTGTTCCGAAAAGTGCGATCGGTCGGCCATGACAGCAAGCAAAATGGCTCGGTTGCCCAGTGTCGCCGAAATGCCAGTAAAGACAAGTGGGTCGGGGGTTATTGACAGTCCCTCCAGACTCCTCGTTGCCCTCTGGCTTGGTGCGTAGCGCGTATAGCCCAGACGTTGGTCGCGCCGTCGACGACCGGCCTTCGCGGCGTTCTATATCCTTCAACCAGGAAAGCTCACTATGCGGGGACGTCCAGGACCTTGGAACTTCGCGTGCAGCACGCCGCAGCAGGACAGCGGCAACGACAACCTCTCCGCCCGCTCGCCGTCGATCCTATGCATGCCGTCCTAGGTAGGCCGGGGTGCACGGAAAGACCGATCCCACGTTTGAGTCGTGCAACTACAGGGTCACCCAGGGCGACCGCCGGACCGTGACCTGCTAAGACCGGCAGGCCAAGTCCCGAAGGTAGCCGGCCGTTCGCGATGAAGATTGCCAAGGTCTGCATTCGTCAGTCGCCGACATTCGAATCGGGAAGCAGCCGGGCCCTGCCGAGATCGGCGATCGCCAGGATCTGCGGCGCAGTGCCTCCCTCACATGCCTGCCCGCCGCTTCGCAGACCCTCCCCTCGACGAACGACTGGCAGTTCGAGTTCATTCGGTATCTGTGGGCTGCCGGGGGTCCGCTCCGACCTCAAGCTCGGCCCTTTGCCCGGGAACACCGTCAGCGTGAGCTCCACCAGCCTCTTGAAGGCGCTGGATTTCGGCGCCATGGGCACCTTCGAAGCCTGCAAAGGCGACTAGGGCGGCTTGCTCGACCTGCAAGATGTGAAGGTCGGCGTGTCCAACCAGTTCGCCAGCGGCCTTCTCGGAGGCTACGACGTCACGATGGAGCAACAGATCTACACCATGGCCGGCTGCTATCGTGTGATCAACGAGCCTGTGGAGGTCGACGTCCTGGGCGGGGCCCGCTACGTTGACGCCAAGTCCACCGTGGACACCGCGCCGAGCCTGCGCGGCCTGGGATGCCAGATCCGAGGGGACGTGAGCGGGTGGAATGGCATCGTCGGCGTGCGCGCGATCGCACCGGTCAGCGACAAGTGGTCGCTCTTGGGCCATCTGGACGTGGGTGGGGGCAACTCGACCTCGAGTTGGCAAATCATCGCCGGTGCGAGCTACCAGTACACCCCGACCACTTCCATGAAGTTCGGCTATCGCGTTCTGAGCTACAAGCGCAACGACGCACTGCTCAACAAGGTGACGATGGGCGGGTTCTACGCAGGTCTCTGCTTCAAGCTCTGATCGACTGAAGGCTGGTCGCTGACCGCTCCACGCCCCCCCGGCCCATGCGTCGGCATCTGGGCGCGGCGCTCGACCTTCTGCATGCCCTCCTCCAGCTTGTCCGTTTCCGCGCGCAGGGGCGAAGCATCCGCCTGGGCGCGCTCGGTGTCCTGCTCGGTGGCGGCGATGTCGACTCGCAGGGCTTCGACCTCGTCCGCGGCGGCGGTCAGCAAATCCGTCGTTCCGATGCAAGAGTCATACCAGCACCATGACGGCATTGCCGAGCACTCTTCGGCAGCGTTCGCTCTGTTGAACAGGATCTCGTCGTACACATTGGCCGTCAATTCGGAACGGCCCCAGGCCTTCGAAGAAAGCTTCCCCACGCCCGAGTTTCAGGGTCTGCTGAAGGACATCGGCGCCAAGGTCATTGCCGCTCTGGGTGCCGGCGCAGGCTCGGCAACCGGTGCCCCGCGATGATCTCTCGACCCCGGCGTTGAATTCAAATGGTCCCAGTTCGCTGGCTTCAACGCGCGCGATATGAGTTCGCCCTGGACGTCGCGCTTCAAGAAGCGCTGCTCGTAATCGTCGAAGAGCTTGTCGCCGAAGAGGCCGTAGGCTAATGCAGTGAAACTGCCTCCCGAGTCACCGGTGATGACGTCTACCGCGTCCAGCAGGCGGCCCTTGTTGCCCTTCGGTCCGACGACCTCAGTGCGCCGCAGGAACTCCGGGACTCCGTAGGAGAACGCGGCTGCGCGTGTGCCGCCGCCCGAGAAGGCCAGGATGACCAGATTCTCCGGGTCCTTGAAATGATCCTGGCGCGTCTGAAGCATGTACCCGCGGTCCGCATCGACATGCGTGATCGGCGGGTTGATCGGACGGGTGGCGCAACCACCCAGCAGCAGCAGCACGGCCAGCAGCCACGTGGAGAGGGCGCGTGAAGGATTCATGGCTTTCCACAGATCGATCTCTGTCGAGGGTGTTGCGAACTACCCTCTTCATGTCGCATTCCGGTCTACAAGGAGCATTCTCACCAGCCTGCCTTCGCCAAGCGCCTCGGCAACAACCTGGAAGGCGCAATAGGGAATGAGTACGAGCAGCAGAAGCAGCGCGCCGGCAAGCGTTTCCAACAGCCGCTGGCCGAACAGATCGCCAAGCGAGTCACCGATCGATCGATGATGGAACAATCCCACCAGGACCTCCTCGACGATCGTCAGGAC
>NZ_JBFUIU010000364.1:0-8893 GCF_056401695.1 Variovorax sp. P4_D9 | reverse complement strand
CGTCCATGCTCTGCGCGCGCGTGGTGCGCGGGGCGGCCTCGAGCGCGAAGGCGGTCAGGCCTGCTGTCGCCAGGCGCTGCAGCCCGGCGGCATCGAAGGGGTTGAGCATGCCGATGACGACGGTGCCCGGTTTCATCAGCGCGATCTCGCGGTCGTCGGGGCTGCGCACCTTGAGCACGATGTCGGCACCGAAGGCGCCCGCGGCATCGGTGATCTCGGCGCCGGCGGCCTGGTAGGCGGCGTCGGTGACGCTGGCGGCCACGCCGGCGCCCGTTTGCACCCGCACCACATGGCCTTGGGCCACCAGCTTCTTCGCGGTCTCCGGGGTGACGGCCACTCTTGTTTCGCCTGGCGCAGTTTCGACCGGCACGCCTATCAACATGTCATCGTTCCTTCTTCAGTGGTGCCATGGGCAAATGCCATGGCCAAGTTTGTGTGTCTCTCACGCGTCGGCCGGCCATCGCCTGCATGTCAACGCTTGTCCTTKAGCTTCTCCTGGACGCCCGACGCCTTCACGATCGGGCCCAGGCGGTCCATCTCGGACTTGATGTATGTGTCGAATTCCTGAAGCATGAGAAACCTCGGAGTGATGCCCTGCTCGGCGAACTTCTGCCTGAGAGTCGGATCGTCGAGGACAGCCTTCATCGTGCTCGCCAGCTGGCTCACGATCTGTGGCGGCACCTTCGCAGGCGCCACGAAGCCGAACCACGTGGCGAACTGATACCCCGGCAGACCGGCTTCGGTCGTCGTGGGCACGTCGCGAAGCAGGCTCAGCCGCTCGGGCCCGGTGACGGCCAGGGCCCGGAGCTTGCCTTCGCGAATCTGCCCAAGCACGAATGCGGGAGGCGTGAAGACCGACTGGATCCGATTGGTGACCAGGTCAGTCGTCACTTCCGACGAAGACCGATAGGGGACATGAGTCATCACCAGCCCGGCCTGGTTCGCGAAATAGGCGCCGGCCAGATGGGTCTGGCTACCGATTCCCGATGAGCCGTAGTTGATCTCGCCCGGGCGCTTCTTGGCAAGGGCGATGAACTCGGCGAGGTTGCGCACGCCGAGCGCGGTCGGCACTGCGATGACCGCGGGCGCGTCCCCAATGAGCGCAATGCCCGTGAAGTCGCGCAAGGTGTCGAAGGGCAGCGAGTCGTACGCCACCGGATTGATCGCGTGCTGCGAATTGATCAGCAGGATGGTGTAGCCGTCGGGAGCCGCTTTGGCCACCGCCTGCGCTGCGATGATCCCGCCCGCACCGGGCTTGTTGTCCACCACCACCGGTTGACCGAGTTTCTTGGCCATGCGGTCGGCGAATTCCCGGGCGACCAGGTCGGTGGTCGTCCCGGGTGTGAGGGGGACCACCAGCTTCAGTGGCCGGCTGGGATAAGGGGCCGCATCCTGGGCCTGGGCCTGGACTTGCGAGGCGCAAAGGGCCAGACCCAGCATGGTCAGGCGTAAGGCACGAGTAATGAACATGGGTTGTCTCCTGGATTCTTGAAATCGGATCGGGTGCGATCAGCCGCGACGGTTGCTATTGCCTATTGCTTGTTGGCCTATTGCAATTTCCGGCCAAGCGTCTCGGGCACCGCCGCCACTCCAATCAGCGAGACCAGGCCGCAGCCGACCAGATAGAACGCCGGTGCATTGGGGCTGTCGTCACATGGATCAGCGCCGTCGAAAACAACTGGGCGAAGCCAACGAATACGGCAACGGCCATTGGTTTGGTCCTTGGCCGAGACCGTTGCGTGGGGCGGTGCCACCACTGCGGAGGAATTGACGGGCATTAGTGTCTCCTTGTGCGGTCTGGTGTTCGCCGCACTGTGCGGTCTGTGTCTGTGGGGGATGGTTCAGTCACATGGCCGTTGTTCCGGCCAGTGAGAGCTTCGAATGGCGTGCGACATGACTCGGTTCAGGCCGCCACCTTCGACTTCCTGCTCTGCGGCTGCGATTCCTGATCGCGCCACTGGGCCATCAGCCGCCCCCACTTGGTGTTCGCGGCGACGGCGTTGCGCGCCTTGACGTGGCCGTAGCCGCGGATCTCTTCCGGAATCCTGGCAATTTCAAGTGCCAGGTCCAGGTTCTGCGCCGACAGCTTGGGCAGCAGTTCTTCGATGCAGCGCCGGTATTCAAGGATGAGCGTCCGCTCTTGCGTGCGTTCCTCGCTGTAACCGAAGGGGTCGAAGGCCGTGCCGCGCAGGCCCTTCAGCCGGGCCAACAAGCCAAATGCACTGCGCATCCACGGGCCGTACTCGCCCTTGACCGGTTCGCCGTCGCGGTTCTTCTTGGCGAACATCGGYGGGGCCAGGTGATGCACCAGGCGGACCTTGCCTTCGAACATGGATTCGATCTGCTTGCGGAACGCTGCGCCGGTATGCAGGCGCGCCACCTCGTACTCGTCCTTGTAGGCCATCAGCTTGAACAGCGAACGGGCGACCGCCTCGGTGAAGCGCGTGTTCCCGTTGACCGACTCGCTCTTGCGCACGCCGGCGATGAAGGTCTCATACCGTTCGGCGTACGCGCGGTTCTGGTATCCGGTGAGGAATTCCACGTGCTTGCCAATGAGGTCGCCCACCGACGGCTTGCGCGTGAACTGGATGACCTGGGCGTTGGCAGCTCGCAAGGGCACCCTGGACAGGTCATGCGCGCACAAGCGTCCCCACTCGAAGGCGGCCTTGTTGCTCTCGACCTGCACGCCGTTGAGCTCGATGGCGCGCATCAGCGCCGCGTGGGACAGCGGCACCCTGCCCTTCTGCCAGGCGTAGCCGAGCAGCAGCAGGTTCGCGTAGATCGACTGCCCCAGCAGTTGCGTGGCCACCTGTTCGGCATCAAGGCTGGCTAGCGCGCCCTCACCGACAGCTTGGGCGATCCTTGCGACAGCCTGGTCGGGCTGCGAATCCCAGTCCGGGTTGCTGACAAATGCCGCGGTTGGCGTGAGATGGGTATTCAGGACCACGTAGGTACGTTCGGGCGACATCGTGGCCAGCGTGGTCTTGCTGGCGGCAACCACCGTATCGCAGGCAATCACCAGGTCCGCCATGGCGAGGTCGACGCGGCTGGCATGCAGCGCATCCGGGCTGGCGGCAATCTGGATATGGCTCCAGGTCGCGCCGCCCATCTGCGCCATGCCGGTGGCGTCCTGGGTGATGACACCCTTCCCTTCCAGGTGCGCGGCCATGCCCAGCACGCCGCCGATGGTCACGATCCCCGTGCCGCCGATGCCCGCCACGACGATGCGTCGGGGCGTGGCGACGTCCGGCAGCGCCGGCATGGGGATGGCGTCGGGAAGGGAAGCCTTCCCCTTGCCGGCGGCAACCGGCTTCTTCAGCTGACCGCCTTCCACCGTCACGAAGCTCGGGCAAAACCCTTTGACGCAGGAGAAGTCCTTGTTGCAGGTGTCCTGGTTGACCTTGCGCTTGCGACCGAAATCAGTCTCTACCGGTTGCACGGCCAGGCAGTTGCTCTGCACGGAGCAGTCGCCGCAGCCTTCGCACACGAGCTCGTTGATCACCACGCGCTTGGCGGGGTCAACCATGGTGCCGCGCTTGCGCTCGCGGCGCTTCTTGGTGGCACATGCCTGGTCATAGATGATCACGGTAACGCCCTCGGCCTCGCGCAGTTCGCGCTGCACGGTGTCGAGCTCGTCGCGATGCCGAATGGTCACGCCGGGGGCCAGGTTGGTGACGCCCTCGTACTTGGCGGGCTCGTCGGTCACCACGATGATCTGACGAGCGCCTTCGGACGCCAGTTCGCGCGACATGGCCGGAACGTCGAGTTGGCCGCCATCCACCGGTTGGCCGCCGGTCATGGCGACGGCGCTGTTGAAGAGGATCTTGTAAGTCAGGTTGACGCCGGCGTTGATCGACTGGCGCACTGCGAGCAGGCCCGAGTGGTTGTACGTGCCGTCGCCCAGGTTGGCGAACATGTGCTTGCGCTTGCTGAATGGCGCCTGGCCCATCCAGGGCACGCCCTCGCCGCCCATTTGCGTCCACGAGGTGGTCGAGCGGTCCATCCACGTCACCATGCCGTGACACCCGATGCCGGCCATGGCGATGGAGCCTTCCGGCACGCGCGTGCTGGTGTTGTGCGGGCAACCGGGGCAGAACCACGGCAGGCGGTCGGTGCCACGGCTGTCGCCTTGTGCGGTGGACCGCTGCTTTGCCTCGATCTCCATCAGGCGCACGTCCATGCGCGCTGCCACATCGGCCGGCACGCCAAGGAGCTTCAGACGGTGGGCGATGGCCTTCGCCACCAGCGCGGGCGACAGGTCGGCCTTGGCGCGCAGCAGCCAGCTTTCGGCGGGCCTGCTGTGGCTCCATTCGCCACCGGCGCCTTCCGTGTGGTCGTATTTGCCGAAAACGACGGGGCGATTCTGCGGCGGGTAGTGGTACAGCTCGTCCTTGAGTTGCTGCTCGATGATCGGGCGCTTCTCCTCGACCACCAGGACTTCGCGCAACCCGTGGGCAAACTCGCGCACGCTGGTCGGCTCCAGTGGCCACACCACATTGACTTTGTGCACACGGATGCCGAGCACGCGGCAAACCGTGTCATCCAGCCCGAGGTCGAGCAGCGCCTGGCGGGTGTCGCTATAGGCCTTGCCGCTGGCGATGATGCCCAGGCGGTCGTTCTGGCTCGACACCACGTTGTGGTTCAGGCGGTTCGCCCGCACGTAGGCCAGCGCAGCCGGCCACTTGAACTCCATCATGCGCGCCTCGGCCCCCAGCGGGTCGTCGGGCCATCGGATATGAATACCGCCCTCGGGCATGGCGAAGTCTTCTGGCAGGACGATACGAACACGGTCTGCATCGGTCAGCACCGACGCGCCCGATTCGACCACCTCCTGCACCGTCTTCATGCCGGCCCACAGTCCGCTGAAGCGGCTCATGGCGAAGGCATGCACGCCCAGATCGAGAATGTCCTGCACGTTGGAGGGAAAGAACACCGGCAGTCCGCATGCCATGAACGTATGGTCGCTCTGGTGCGCCAGCGTGCTGCTTTTGGACACGTGATCGTCACCGGCGAGCGCGATCACGCCGCCCAGGGGCGCGGTGCCGGCCAGGTTGGCGTGCTTGAGCGCGTCGCCGCTGCGATCCACGCCAGGCCCCTTGCCATACCAGATGCCGAACACGCCGTCGTACATCTTGCTGGCCGCATCGAACTCCAGTTGTTGCGACCCCCATACGGCGGTGACGCCGAGTTCCTCGTTGACGCCGGGCTTGAAGACCACATGGTTGTCGGCAAGATGCTTCTTCGCCTGCCACAGCGCCTGGTCATAGGTGCCCAGCGGCGATCCGCGGTAGCCGGAAATGAACGCGGCAGTGTTGTGGCCGGCGCTCGAATCGCGCGCCCGTTGCAGCATGGGCAGCCGAACCAGGGCCTGCACACCGCTCATGAAGGCGCGGCCGGACTCCAGCGCGTACTTGTCATCGATTGACACAGCTTCCATGGCCTTGCGGGCTGCGTCGGTGAGGGGGGCGTTCATTGGATTGTCTCGCTAGTCTTGGCTTGTGTGAATGGGACGGTCAGGCGGGAAAAGCCAGTTGCCGACGTGTTCCGAGCGCGCTCAGCTCGCGCACCAGGCTCTCGGGCAGCTCGATGCCCTCTCGGTGCGCTCGCTGCTCCTGTTCGGCGCCGCGCTGCCCCGGCAGGCGCGCATATTCGCCACCGCAATCCCGGTAGTGGCCAATCCACTGGTGCATGTAGTCGGCCAGCAGGGGCTGCGGCGCGAAGGCCTGCGGCTTGACCATCCAGACGAACGCGCTTTGCCGGCCCACGGCGCCTGAAGCCGGCACGTGCTGCCACTCCGGCGCAAACGACTCGGCGGTGGCCGCCAGTGCGCCGGCCAGGCACTCGACCATCATCGCGATGCCGATACCCTTGTGTCCCCCCATGGGCAGCAGCGAGCCGTCCAATGCCGCCTTGGCGTCGGTGGTCGGGCGTCCTTCAGGATCGAGAGCCCAGCCGGCAGGAATGTCGCGCCCTTCGCGCGCGGCGAGGAGCACGTGCCCGCGCGCGGCCACGCTGCAGGCGATGTCGAAGACGATGGGCGGCTCGCCCTGCGCGGGACAGCCGAACGCGATCGGGTTGTGCCCGATTGCTGCACCGGTGAAGCCTTCCATGGCGAGCAGCGGCGGCGTGCGTTGCCCGACCAGGCACATCGCGCCGGCTTCGGCCGCCTGCAGCGCGTAGACACCGAGCGCGCCCATGTGGCCGCAGGCCTGAACGGCCACCATGACACTGGCGCTGTGTTCGAGCGCCTGCAAGCCGAGCCGCACGGCGTGAGCGCCGGCGATCTGGCCCATCGCGCCGTCCGCATCGAGCACGACCCCGCCGGGGAACTCGCGATGGCGCAGGTTCGCGTGCGGGTTGAAGTCCTTGGCCAGCAGGCGCTCGACATAGGACGGCAGGCGCGTCATGCCGTGGGTGGCATAGCCGCGCAGCTCGCTGCGCACCAGCAGTTGCGCCGCCTGCAGCGCATCCTGCGGCGGGACCTGGCACGACTCCAGAACCTGGGCCGACCAGTGCGTCAGGAACTCGATGGAAATAGTTGTCATGGAGCGCAATCAGCGTGAGGAATTTAGCGAAGGATCACCAGCCGCTCGGCGAAGGGGCCCCCGCAGACGACCTGGTAGTACAGCGGCTTGTCGCTGAGCGTGTAGCCGCGCAGCTCCATCAGGAAGCTCGGCTTCTCCGGGTCCAGATCGAGCGAGCGGACCGCGGCGGCAGTGGGCGGCGCGAAACGGATCCATTGGTCTACCCGCAGCGTTGGCAGCGCGAGTCGTTGCAGCAGGAGCTCGCGCAGATTGCTTTCCAGCTCCTTGCGCTCCACGCCGCCGAGCTTTTCGAAATCCTCCGCCCGCAACCAGAACTCGCTGCTGAGGTCGAACTTGCCGCCGACGTTGATGGTGCGATCCACGCGCACGAACGCCTCGCCCCCCAGGAAGTCCGACCAGGGCCCCTTGCGCTTCAGGCGCTTGATGCCAAGTGCGTGGACATAGGAAGTGAGCGGATGGCCTTGCTCGTCGAGGAAGCGCAGATGCCGCACGTCGGCCGGGGCCACCTTGTGCCCCGAGACGAAGGTCCCGCGCCCGTGCTCGCGCCGGATGAGGCCAGCGTGAGCCAGCCGCGCCAGCGCCTTCTGCATGGTGCCCACGCTCACGCGGTGCTGGGCGGCGAACTCTTCCTCGGACGGCAGGCGATCGCCCTCGCGCAGTTCGCCCGCTTCGATGGCGCCGATGATGGCGTCGGAGACGCGCTCGAGCTTGGTCATGGCGACGCTCACAGGCTGCGTTCGAACCGGCTGACGGCCGTTTCGCGAATGTTCAGGATTTCGCTCGTGATGCGGGTGCCGGATCCGACCTCGGCCACGTAGTCGTAGAGCTGGTCGCCCAGGTCCGCGATCTTGGCCGAGGACTCGAAGATCGCACTGACATCGAAATCGATGTTGTCGCGCATCGAATTCACGGTGTTGACGTTGCCGCAGATCTTGATCGTTGGCGCCACCATGTTGCCGATCGGGTTGCCGACGCCGGTGCCGAAACAAATCAGCTGGCAGCCGCTGACGGCGAAGCCCGTGAGGTTCTCGACCGCGCCCGAGGGCGCATCCATGAAGTGCAGCCCCTTGCGTGCCGGGGCCTGGCCGTAGCCGAGCACACCCACGAGCGGGCTCTTGCCGGCCTTGGCCATCGCGCCCAGCGCCTTCTCCTCGACGGTGGTGAGCCCGCCGCGCTTGTTGTCGGGCGCGGGCTGCGAGTCGCGCATGTTGACGCCGCGCTCGACCGCCATGGTTTCCATGCCCTGCACAGCATTCAGGAACGCTTGCTTGACGGTCGCGTCCACTGCGCGGGCTGCGAACAAATGCTCAGCGCCGATGAACTCGGAGGTTTCCGAGATGATGACCGTGCCGCCGGCATCGATCAGCCGGTCGGCCACGCGCCCGATCGTCGGGTTGCAGCTCAGGCCGGACGTGGTGTCGGAGCCGCCGCACTCGACGCCCATGACGAGGTCCGACATCGGACAGGGCTGGCGCCGCATTTGCGAGGCCTGCAGCACCATGCGTGCCGCTCGGCGCGTTCCCTGCGCGACGCACTCGATGGTGCCGTTCGGCTGCAGGTGCACGACCGCCACCGGCTTGCCGCTGGGTCGGATGCGACGCGCCACCTCTTCGGTGGACGACTCTTCGAGCCCCACCAGGAGGACACCCGCGATGTTGGGATTGCGACCCAGCCCCGCCAGCGAATCGAGAGCGAACTCGAGATCGGCACCGAACTGGCCGCGCACGAACAGCGTGGTGACGGGAAGGGTGCCGCCCACGGCTTGCGAGATCGCGCGCGTCGCCGGATTGCAGTTGTCCATCACCGAGATCACCGCGATCCAGTTGCGCACGCCTGCGGCGCCGTGCTCACGCCGAAAGCCGAGAAATGTTTTGGTCATGGTCAGGGTTCCTAGCGTGCGTCCAGATCGCCGCGAGCGCGAGCCGAATCGAAGTTGTGTACGTGGGCATGCTCTCCTGGGGCGATTGCCCGCGTGGCACGACCGATGACCTGTCCGTACTTGAGCACGTTGGCGCCCAGGGGGATCGGTGAGATGCAGATCTTGTGACCGAACGCGACATCCTGTCGCGATACGACCTGACCCGAAATTTCACCCTGTAAAGAGCACGACTCGCCTTCGCGAGCGGGATCGATCAAGGTGGCGACGTTATCAGCGGGGTGAAGGACTATGCTTCTTGGCATGTTTGACTCCTGTATAGGACATGGCAACTATAAGCACTGACCGCCCCTACTGCAAGAAGGAATGAACAGGAATGCGTAGGTGTTTGTCCTATATAGGACTTCTTGACATGGTCGACCAGGCCACCTACATTTGCTTCCATTGTTGGAAAGCAAAGTCATGCAGATCC
>NZ_JBFUIU010000363.1:0-8899 GCF_056401695.1 Variovorax sp. P4_D9 | reverse complement strand
GAGGAAGAGATCAAGTCCCTCATCGACAGGCACCGGCTGATCTTCATCAAGCCCGTGTTCAAGGGCGGTATCGGCAAGAAGGGCAAGGCTGGGTTGCTGGGCCKCGCGAAGGACCTGCAGACCGCACTGGCAGAGAAGGAACGGCTCTATTTCGCCGAGCACACAGTCGGCCACGTCAAGGCCAAGGCCAATGGCGTGACCTTCGAGGCGGGCGTACCGGCGGAGCACGAGGTCTACTTCTCGATCAGCGATTCCACCCACTTTCGGGCTCCGACCATGACGCTGACGCACATGGGCGGCATGGACATCGAGGAGATCGACAAGAAGCACGTCGCCATGGTGCCCTTCGACCCCCTGACGGGACTCAAGGCCTTCGTTGTCGCCAATGCGCTGACCGAGATCGGTGCACCCAAGGAAATCATCTCGCCGTTGGTGCAGCAGTTGCCGAAGCTGTGGGAGCTGTTCCACAACTTCGGCATGACCACGCTGGAGCTCAACCCGATCCGCATGCGGGAGGACAAGAAGGGTCGCCTCATGCCGGTGGCCTGCGACTTCAAGTGCGGCTTCGATCGCGATGACCCGCGCTGGCTGCGCCTGAATTTGCCGCCGCACCTGTTCGCCGCCGACTACTCCAACTTCGAGCAGGAGATCAATCAACTGCGCACGCACCAGGGACAGAGCGACGTCTACGTCATCAACGACAAGGGCACCGTCCTCGCGCCGACCTTCGGCGGCGGCGCCAACTCGCTGGTCACCGAGATGTTGGGCGATGAGGCGATCATCAGTTCCGACTTTGGCGGCAACCCACCCTACGAGAAGATGAAGGAAGTGGCGCGCATCTGCTTCAAACACTGGCTCAAGCAGGCCAACGTGCTGTTCATCATCGGCGGCAAGAGCAACAACACCGACATCTTCGAGACGCTGCGCGCAATGGGTGACGCCCTGCGCGAGCACTTCAGTGCGCAGGGACCGACACCGCTCTACGTCGTGGTCGGCCGCGGCGGACCGAACCTGGTACGCGGCATGGGCGCACTGCGCGATACCTGCGACGCACTGGGCCTGCCCTACCGCCTGTTCGGCTTCGACTCCGACATGAGCGAAGTGATCCAGTACGCGAAGAAGGCCAACGAGTGGATGAAGGCCGGCGGGCGCGAACAGGTCGCGGCGAGCCTTGGCATCGCAGCTTCCATTCCCACCGCACCGGCGCTTGCCGCCTGAATTGGAGACCGAAATGCAAGCATCCCAATGGATCAACAAGAGCGTCGGCGACTTCAAGTACCACGTCGGCATCAGTTCCCTGACGCAGGTAGCCTCGCGCGACGATCGCGTCTGCGTACTCAACATCCTGGGCGGTGAATCGAGCGAAGTCACGCCGGTGAGCCACGTGTATTCGGGCGGCAACGTGGTGTGCGGCACGGCGCCGGGCAAGGGCGGCGCAGTACTGGAAACCGCCATCGGCAACATTCCGGTTTACAACAACGTGCGCGACGCGCTGGCCGCGGGCCATCGCTTCAACTGTGGCGTGGTCTACCTGCCGCCCTCGGCCGCCCGTGACGGCGTGGCGGAACTGATCCGCGTGAACCCCGACCTGCGCAAGATCTTCATCATCACCGAGAAGATCTCAGTTCACGACGCGCGCGAAATCCGCGCGATGGGGCAGCAGAACGGCATCGACATCTTCGGCGCCAACGGACTGGGCGTGGCCGACTCGTGGAACCAGGTGCGCATCGGCGGCGCGCTGGGAGGCGACAAGCCCGGCGATTCGCTGCGGCCCGGCTCGATCGCAATCTTCTCCAACTCGGGCGGCTTTTCGACCACCATCGCGCAGTACCTGCGCATGGGGGGGTGGGGTACAACCACGGTCATTTCGAGCGGCAAGGACGTCTACATCCACTACGCGGCACCCGAGTTCGCCTTCGCGCTGGCCAACGACGCGCGCAGCAAGGCGGCGGTGCTCTACTGYGAACCGGGCGGCTACTATGAGTTCGACGCTCAATTCACCAAGCCGGTAGTGGCTTGTGTCGTGGGCCGCTGGAAGAGCAAGCTCACGCGCGCGGTCGGCCACGCAGGCGCGATGGCCGGCGGATCGGACGATGCGAATGCGAAAGAACGCTGGTTCATGGAGAAGTTCGGCGTCGACGCCATCTTCACGCCCGAGAATCCAGTCGTTTCCGCCAAGGGCGCACTGGTGACCAACATCGCCCACATCCCGGCCGCCCTCACGGCCGTGATGCGAGCGAACGCCACGCTGCCCGATTTCGCGCCCGAGGGCACCCTCGAACTCAAGCCGTGGTTCGGTTCCGATGCCGGCTTGGACCTGCCCGACGACCTCCGCCTGCCGGTCGTCAAGGCGCTTGCACCCTACAGCGAACAGGTGGCACTGCTCAACACGCAGATTGGCGGCGTGGTGCCGCGCCAGGCCATGAAGGATGCATCGGGTGCTTCGCAGATGGACGCCAAGACACAGGTCAGCAGCCTGCATGGAACCAGCATGCTGCACGCTGCGACCCTGCCGCTCGAATCGAACGTCGCGCTGGCGCTGCTGCACGACCCGGGCGGCGACAACGACCGCAAGCTGATCGCCCCCGCCGTGGCCGCCTTCGTCAACCTGCATGGATGTCCGGAGTTGGCGGCGGCAATGGCCAGCCGTGAAGCCGGCAATGCCCCCAACGCCGTGCTGGCAGCCGCAGCAGCCATCGTTGGCCCGAGGCGGCAGGAGGCCGCTCGCGTCGCAATCAAGTTCATGCTCGAGCGCTTTCACGCTGCCGGCCTCGGCAATGAGTTCGGCGCGTCGTTGAGCGACAGCTTCGATGTCGGATCGGTGGACGCCGGCAGTCAGCCGGGCTTGACGGCGGCCACGCCCGACGCGCGCGCAGAGGCGTTGCTCGCCGGCGTCGATGCGCGTGGCGGCCACTCCGTTTTCCTGCGCTGGCTCAGGAGCCTCCCGGGCCACCCGACCGAAGCCGCTGCGCTGGCCGCGATCTCGGCCACGCTGGCCTGGGGGCCCCTGAGCCGCAAACGCATCTCCCGCCTGACTGCCGAAAGCTTCCCCTGGTGGCTCCAACTGTTCGGCACGCTGATCGGCGCCTCGGCCGAATCATCACGGCACGAGAATGGGCGTTTCTGCGGAATCGACCAACAGCGCATGCTGGGCAGTCTCAGCCTGGGCGAAATCGCCTTCGCCGCTTTGTTGGGTCGCACCCCCGGCGAAGACGACCTGTTTGCCTTCCAGACACTGATCGGCCTGCTGCTGACCAACGGGCCCGGCGCGATCTCGGCGCAGGGCGCCAAGGGCGCGGTGTCGGCCGACGGGCCCGAGCAGCCCGAACGCGTGCAACTCAACAAGGCACTGACTGGTTTCCTGACCCACACCGGCTACGCGCACGGGGGCAACGGCTACGAGGGCATTGCCTACCTCGTCGAGCAGTTCAAGGGCAGCGGCCTGAAAGACCCCGGCAGCCAGGACCACGGCGTCGACCTGCAAGCTTTGGCCGTGAAGGCGGTCGAGCAGTACGCGCGGTACAAGCAGCAGCAGAAGACCACCGGCAGCCTGGACATCGCCAAGTTGCCCGGCGTGAATCATCCGGTGTTCAAGGACAAGCCGGTGAATCACGACCCACGCGAAGTGTTCATCGGCAAGTTGTTCGAAGAGCGCGGCGAGACCAACGTATTCCACGCCTTTTATCGCGAGCTGGTGCAGCAGCTGTTCGCCGCCGGCGTGTCGCGCAACGTGTATTGCGTCAACATCGATGCCGTGATCGCCGCTCTGCTGCTCAAAATGCTGTGGAAGCCACTGCAGGCAGGCGAAATCGGCGAAAGCGATCTCGAGACTGCGGCCTTCACGATCTTTCTCTACCCGCGCATGATTGGTTGTGCGGCTGAAATCGACGATCACATGAATCGCGGTCGCAACATGGATACGCGGACGGCGGCGTCTCTCTGCAAATTCGTGGCCTAGGCGCCGCGCCACCGAGCCGCCCGTGCAAGCTTGTTCGCGCAATGCATTTCCAAGGAGACATCATGAGTACACCTACAGCAGTGCAAGCCGTTCGCCTGGACGACGATCCATCCAACAAACAAGGCTTCTGGCCCCACGGTTGGTGGAAGTTGATGGAGATCCGCATCGGCATCCTGCCGCTGCCGGTATATTTGCTCGCGGGCCTGCTGATCGCAGGCTTCGTCGTGAGCGGCAAGCTGCCTGGCGAGATTTCGCTGGCGATCGTGATGTTCGCGTTCTTTGGCTTCACCTTCGCGGAGATTGGCAAGCGCCTGCCGGTGCTACGTAGTATTGGCGCGGGCGCGATCTTCGCTACCTTCATTCCTTCCGCGATGGTGTACTACCACTGGCTGCCGGCTGATGTGATCAAGGTGACCGTGGACTTCACCAAGCAGACCAATTTCCTCTACCTGTTCATCGCTTCGATCATCGTCGGCAGCATTCTTGGCATGGACCGCCACGTGCTGATCAAGGGTTTCCTGAAGATCTTCGTGCCACTGGCAGCCGGCACCGTCGCAGCAGGCGCTGTCGGCACGCTGGTCGGCACCTTGCTCGGGCTGGGCGCCTATCACACCTTCTTTTTCATTGTGGTGCCGATCATGGCCGGCGGAGTGGGCGAAGGCGCGATCCCGTTGTCGATCGGCTACGCCGAAATCCTGCACCAGGACCAGGGCACGCTGTTCGCGACCGTGCTGCCACCCGTGATGCTCGGCAGCCTGACCGCCATCATCTTGGCCGGCACGCTGAACTACGTCGGCAAGAAGATGCCGCACCTCACAGGTGAAGGCCGGCTGCAGCCGGGCGAGCACGACGACATGGACCCCCAGCAGGAAGAGATCACCGGCCACATGGATGTGACGCACATCGCCGCCGCCGGCATCACCGCTCTCACGCTCTACCTGCTGGGCATCATGTGCTCGCGCCTGTTTGGTCTGCCCGCCCCGGTGGCGATGCTGTTTCTTGCCGTGATCGTGAAGCTGACGCAGGCGGTGTCGCCGCAATTGCAAAGCGGCGCGCATGTGGTGTACAAGTTCTTCTCGACGGCAGTGACCTACCCGCTGCTGTTTGCCATTGGGGTWTCGCTCACTCCCTGGGACAAGCTGCTGGCMGCWWTCACCMTSCCCAAYCTGATCACCATTGTCTCGACCGTCGTGACGCTGATGGCGACTGGAGCTATCGTCGGTCGCTGGCTGAATATGTACCCGATCGAGGCCGCCATCGTGAACGCGTGCCACAGCGGACAGGGAGGTACCGGCGACGTAGCCATCCTGACCGCCGCGAATCGCATGACGCTCATGCCGTTCGCACAGATCGCTACGCGCATTGGCGGCGCGGTAACGGTCACCATCGTGCTGATCGTTCTGGCACGCAGCGTTTGAGCCAGCGCGTGGTTCGAGCGAACCGTCGCCGAGCCACTATGCGGCTGCAGCTACTCGCGCTGGCCTCATGAGCGGGGTGCCTCTCGCGTGTCGTCCTGGTCGCTCGGTTCGGTGGCGCCGGCGGCCGCAGTTCGCTGAGCGGCGCCCAGGCGGTCGACCGCCGCACGGATCACGTTGCCCTTGCGATCCCAGAGCGGTTCAGCGGCTCAAACGCCGCGCGGCGGCGCTCCGAACGCAGCATTCATCTGACGCGCTCGTTTGATCTCGTCTCCATGAAGGTAGATCGAAGTGGTTTGAACTGACGCGTGACGCAGGTTGTCGCGGACCGTTGTCAGTTCGGCCCCGCGCGCCAGTGCATGCGTCGCATGTGTATGTCGCATCCAGTGCGGGCTGGCGCGTCGCAGTTTTTCTGCAGTAGCCGGACTCTCCGCTTCGATGACATCGGCCACTTTTGTGAAGAAGCGCCGCATGACGCTCCACAGCCTTGTCGTCGTGATGCCGGCCGAGTCGTGATCAAGACTGCCAACGATCGGCGTTCTTGGATCCCATCGGGCCGGCGTGATCGGCAACTGGCGCTGCATCAGGTACCGGTCAAGCGCCGCGCGCGCCAGCGGCGGCAACGCGACCTTGGCAGCCTTGCTGCCCTTGCCCACGAGGTGCAGCCAGCGATCGCCATGCCCATCGACCACGATCTGCCCCAGCGTGGCGTCAACCAGTTCGCTGATGCGCAGRCCCGTTGCGTACGCAAAATCCAGCACGAACCGCAGACGCTGTGCGGCTGGTGCTTCCCAATGGTGCCCCCATTCCAACCCCTCGGCCACGGCCTGGATCACCGCCCACTCGCCCTCGCCGAAGACGCGGGTACCAGCCAGCGCCTCCGAACGCGATGCGCCCCGAACCTTGATGCCGGCGAACGGATTGGCCATGGTGTAGCGCTGCTGAATCAGCCAGCGGTACATCGCGCCCACTACCGACAAGGCGTAGGCCACCGAACGCGCCGACAACGCGCCGGTAAACGGTCGCCAGTCGGCGGAGGAGCGCGGCCGGGCCGATCCGACCCAGCGCCCCCGCGGCRCCGGATGCCGCAGGAAAGCGCGGTACGCGATGGCGTCCTCGGTGGTGAGCGAGGACAGAGCCCGGCCACGCTCGACCACGGCCCAGAGGAAGGATCATCTGAACAGTACGAACATACTTCAGGGTTCTGAATGGGTTCCGTCCCGATTGGTTGCCTCCTGAAGGCCAAGTAAAGGACGAGGGGTCTGTACTTCCGCAATGGCGCCCCGAGCCGTCGTTCGCTCTGCTCCCCAAGGAACTCCGCATGTTGCAGCCGCACCTTCGCGAGCCGACCAGACCGGCCGGCCGGTTCAGTAAATATTCAGCTTCGTGAGTCCGAATGCTCATTTAAGACGCACCTTGTGCGGAGGATTTCGAATGGCCTTTTTCCAACGAATCGCCTCTCCTCACCCTGCCCATGGGTGACAGCAACTCAGTCTACGCTTCGCGGTTCCTTTCATCTGAATGGACGGTGCAGGTCCAAGCAGCGCTGGGAGCCGACGGTGGACGGCTTTACTACGCCGACCTCTATCGGTCAGGGGAACTGATGTGCCGCATCGCCCTCAACGGCACCTTCTCTGACCGCGAGCTAGCAGAGGAAGCGTTGTGGACGCGCCTCAAGACGTGGCTGAAGGACTATGAAGCGCGGCCACAGTCCGGCGACAGCGGGTTTCAAATTCTGTAGGAGCCAACGCGATAGCGCGCCGCCATGCGCGTCCGGGCGTCAACAGGACGAAGGCGACTGATTCTGAATGGCGGCACTGACCGGGGCGCGCACGAGGACGCATGCAGTTGGCCGAGCGCTGCCCTTCTTGGCCCCTTGGCCCTAGCCGTCAGCCGGCCGTCAATCGCACCGAACCTGCGGAACTCGTCCCCTTCACAGGGATCTTATTCATGCTGTCGTTGAGGAATGGCAATCGTCTGCCCCAACGGGGCCCTCGATGACGTACGGTAGCGCACTCTCGCAGAGCGCAGAATGTGGAAGATTGCCAGGATTTCGTGAAGATGCACGGGACACCGGCTTCCCCCGCTGAACGCTTCGACTTTGTCGAAACCGGGGCCACTGACAGAGGACCATATGCATCGATTCCTATCCAACAATCGGGACGAGCTGATTGAACGGTGCAAGGCCAAGGTCGCGCAGAGGCCCCGGCGAGCCGCGACGGCGGCGCAACTTGCCAATGGCATTCCGATGTTTCTGGACCAGCTGATGAGAACGCTGGAAGCACAGGAGAACGGCGAGATTGACGAGAGCTTCAGGATTTCCGGTGCCGCGGGCGGCGACGCAACCGCCTTGTCAGAAATGGGCCTGAGCGCCGCCGCGCATGGCAAGGAACTCTTGGGGCTCGRCTTTTCCGTGGACCAGGTGGTGCACGACTACGGCGACCTTTGCCAAGCCATCACCGACCTCGCGGTCGAGCGCGATGCTCCGTTCTCCGTTGATGAATTCCGCACGTTAAACCGTTGCCTGGACAACGCAATCGCCGATGCGGTCACTGAGTTCGGCTTCTGGCGTGACGCCAGCGTCGCCCTTCAGCAGTCCGCCGAGGAAAACGAGCGTCTCGGCATGCTGGTGCATGAGCTACGAAACTACTTGCACACGGCAACGCTGGCCTTCGCCGCCTTGGAATCGGGGAAGCTTCCCATCGGCGGCTCGACCGGGGCTGTGTTGAAAAGGAGCCTGTCTTCCTTAGCGGCCCTGCTCAGCCTCTCGCTGTCGCAGGTCAGGGCCACAGCCGATACGCCGCATGGGGAGGCCTTTTCGCTCGGGTTATTTGTGGCAGAGGCCAAGAATTCTGCTTCGCTCGACGCGAGCGTCAAGGGCTGCACGTTCTCGATCGATGATGTAGACGCTGCACTCGGCATCTCTGGGAATCGGGATCGTCTCTTGGCCGCCTTGGTGAACTTGCTGCAGAACGCATTCAAGTTCACTCACGCTCACACAGAGGTCGCGCTGAGCGCTTTCGCCGAAGGGGACCATGTTCTGGTCGAGGTCAGGGACCACTGCGGGGGACTTCCGCCAGGAGCAACCGCGAGCATCTTCCAGCCCTTTGTTCAGGTCGGTGACGACAAGAGCGGGTTGGGACTGGGCCTTTCCATCGCGCGGCGAAACGTCGAGGCTGACGGAGGTGTGTTGACCGTACGGGACGTGCCTGGCACGGGGTGCGTGTTCACTATCAAGCTTCCGCGTAGGACGCTTCACTAGTATCCCGAGTTAGAAATTCGTTGAACTAATTTGGTCTGCCTGTGTCCGTCGTGTAGTGTGTCGACACGACGAGGTGGCAATGAGAGGCAGACCCAAGAGCGAACTGGTGCTCAGCGATGCAGAGCGCGAACAACTCACGGCATTGACGCTGCGGCGCAAGACCGCGCAGGCCATGGCATTGCGAGCGCGCATCGTGTTGGGCTGTGCCGATGGCATGGAGAACAAGGCGGTTGCCGTTCGCCAGCGAGTGACGCCACAAACGGT
>NZ_JBFUIU010000362.1:0-8903 GCF_056401695.1 Variovorax sp. P4_D9 | reverse complement strand
GAGCAGCGCCGTGCCGTTGGGATCCACATGCAGCGCGCGGCCTCTTCCTGTGCGCGGATTGGGCGTGTAGACCCACAGCACGGATTGGCTCCTGGCAGTCGCGAACACCGATTCGCCCTCCAGCGCAGCCCGTTCGAGCTGGCTGTCGAGGCCCGAGCAGCTCACGCCGGCAGTGGAGGCGAATCCGCAGTCGGGGCGCTCGTCGTCACCAAGCAGCGCCAGCGTCGTCGGCTGCTCTACCGACCAGCGCGTCACCTGTTCGAGCCGGCCTCGCACGCAGACCTGGTCGGCACCATTCATGACGCCGGCCATCCCACGGCGCGGAAACTCGTACTTGCGAACCAGCAAGACGCCATTGTTCGTTGCCTGATTGACCAGCAGCACGAGCCAGGCCCCGCTGGCGCGGTGGTGCATCAGGCTCGCATGCAGCTGTTGCCGGGTCTCGGCGATGGAATGACGCCACCGGCGACCGCCTGCTCGGCGAAGCTCCCGCCGTCGAGCGACAGCTCGACCATCGACTCGAGCGCCTTGCGGATACGCGGCGCGCCCGCGCTGCGCGTCGCGATCCCGTTGGACACATCGGGCAGGCTGTCCTCGCTGGCGATCTCGTTGGCATAGAGAAAGCGGATGTAGCCGGCTTGCAAGCTTTCACTTACGACCTGCCTGAGCGGGCGGCACTCGCCGTCGGCGCGGGCCGACCCGATGGCCAGGAAGCCGGCCAGCAACAGAGCGACTCGCCGCCAGTCCATGACTCGCTCCTCGGCGTTTATTCGCCGAGGAGGCAGAGCAAATGCCAACGCACCACGCGCTGCCCGCAGTAGTTGGCGACGACGCGCTGAGACAGCTCCGCATTGCCGGACGTGTCCCATCGTCTATCGACCCAGACCATGGCCTCGTACAGCTCTTCAGGGTCGCCGCTCAGGTCGTAGCTGTCCATCAGGGCCGTGGCGAGTTCCCGGTTCGAAAGCGCGTCGCCGCTCGCCGCTTCGTTGCGCAGAAGATCGAGCCTGGACTGGCCCACGGGAATGGACGACGCTGCCGCGGCTGCCCGGGCAGGTTTCAGAGCCGCTGCATCATTCGGGGGCGGCATATTCATCGCCGACGCCACCAGCGCGCCGGACACGATCGCGCCCGCAGCAAAGCCGCCGATGACCTGACTGATCCACGTCGTCTTCATGTCTGCATCGCCATTCGATGCCCTAGAACTGGCTCGGCAGTTGCGAGTCCTCGCCGTGCAGGGCGGCATGGACATGCGCGGCAGCGATCCAGCTGACATAGGCCTGAAACAGATTTTCCCTTACGACCGGTCCGCGGCCATCTCCGTTGCCGGGACTTCCGCGCGCACCGGTTTGGGCACCTGGAGCGCGGCATAGCCGACCCACCCGAGCACGCCGCTCAAAAGAACAGGAATCATCACCACACGCAGCTTCGACATGCCGCTCTCCTCGGTAAGATGTTGCGAGTCGTACTGGCTCGATGGGCTTCAACGATGAAGCTGCCGTACAGTACCGAGCCACCGTTCGCCAATCGTTCGCACGCGCACGCCACCTTCGCCCAGCGATGATCGAAAGCACTTGAATCAGCCCGCACGCCCCTTCGACAACGGCCTCCAACTCAGGTTGCTGGGCGGCTTCGACTGCACACTGAACGGGCGTCCGCTTGCCGGAATCTGGTACGACAAGATGCGTGCGCTGCTCGCCTACCTGGCGCTGGAACCGCAGCAGGATCACAAGCGTGAGCTTCTGGCCGAGCTGCTCTGGAGCGGCAACGATCCCGTCACTGCGCGCGGGAATCTGCGCCGAACCCTGTCGGATCTGCGCCGCGTGGTGGAAATGCCCGCCGGCAGGCCCTTGTTCTCGGCCAGCAAGAACACCATCCGCTTCATTCCGAATGCCTTCATCGACACGATGGAGTTCAGCCTCCAGGCGCCGATGGCGCGGCAGGACCCGGACGCGCTGCGGCACCGGAATGAGATGGTCGTCGACCTTTGTCGCGGTGAACTGATGGCGGGTTTCTACTTGCCGGACTGTCCCGATTTCGAAGAATGGCTGCTTGTCCAGCGTGAAGCCCTGCATCGCCGCGCGCTCGCCATGTTGGAGCAGCTGGCGAATTTCCACGAGGCGATCGGCGACCATGGTAAGGCCCTGCGATTCGCCTTGCGTCATGCCGAGCTCGAGCCGTGGGATGAAGCCGCCCACCGCAGGGTGATGCGCCTCTACGCCTTGGGCGGCCAGAGCGGTGCGGCCCTTGCACAGTTCGACGCCTGTTGCCGACTGCTGAAAAAAGAGCTGGGCGTCGTCCCCGGCGCGGAGACACGACAATTGGCCGAGCGCATCCGCAGCGCTGAATTCGCGCGCGGCTCGCCGGAGATCCCGTCCGAGCCGCCGCAGACGATCCCGCAACCGCAACCGCAACCGCAAGCGCAGGCGCAGCGCCGTCAGGTCACCGTGCTGTTCTGCGAGTTGATTCCCTCCGGGATCGACGACCCCGATGATGCGATGGAACTGCTGGCCGCACCGCGGTCCCACTGCGTCGAGATCATCCGCCGGCTCTCGGGATATCTCGTGCCCATGCATGGCGGCGGATTGCTGGCTTATTTCGGCTACCCGCAATCCCGTGAAGACAGCGCGGTGCGTGCCGTGCAGGCCGCGCTGGCCGTCACCCGGGAGGCCGCGGACGGCATTCAGATCCGATCAGGCGTGCATACCGGTCTAATCATGACGGGCGGCGACCCCTCCCTGCCGGACACCGTAGGCAAGACTTCCGGCGTCGCCATCCAGCTGCGCCGCTGCATCGGACCCAACGAAGCAGCGATCAGCCGGGAAACGCACAGCATCGTGGCCGGCTATTTCGATTGCACGCGCCTGGGCGCCCAGTCCTTGCCCGACTCTGCGCAGCCCGTGGAAGTGTTCAGGGTCGAGAGGGAGAGTGGCGCCCGCACCCGGCTCGATGCGGCAACGCAGCTGACACCGCTGGTCGGACGGCAGGCCGAGCTCACGCAACTCGCGAGCCTGTGGGAACAGGCAAGACAGGGCGCCAGCCTTGCCGTGCTGGTGCAGGGCGAGCCGGCCATCGGCAAGTCTCGCCTGGTGCATGCCTTCAAGCAACGACTCGCGGGCCAGGTCCATGCCATTCGCGAGCTGCGCTGTTTCCCGGAATACAGCCAGTCGCCGTTTCATCCGCTGCTGGTCCTGCTCGAAGCCAGCCTCGGCTTCGCCCCCACTGATTCCCCAGAGCTGAAGTTCGCCAAACTGGCGCGCCATTTAGCATCGTCCTACCCCGCATCGGCGCGAGATGCCGTCCCGTTGCTGGCCTCGCTGTATTCGCTGCCGCAACCCGCAAACTCCGGCGCGACCGGTCTCTTGCCGCAGCAGCAGAAAGAACTGACGATCAAGCTCCTGCGCGCGATGTTGACGGGCCTGAGCGCGAAGCTGCCGCTGCTGCTGGTCGTCGAAGACCTGCACTGGGTCGACCCTTCCACGCTGGAACTGCTGACAGGGCTGGTCGGGCAGCAGGGAGCGGAAGCCCTGCTCGCGATCTTCACCGTGCGGCCCGGGTTCATTCCGCCCTGTGCCGCTTCCCGGCTGCCGCTCGCGCCCCTCGACCCACGCGAGATGGCGCAATTGATCGCCTCGGTCGGCCGGGAGCTCTCGCCAGCGACTGTTGGCCGCATCGTGGAACGTGCCGATGGCGTCCCGCTCTTTGCAGAGGAACTGGCGAAGACTGCCGGCCCGGACGATGGGGCCAGCATTCCGGGAACGCTGCATGACGTCCTGGCGGCCCGCATGGACCAACTGGGCGAAGCAAGAATCACCGCTCGGATCGCCGCGACGATCGGGCGGGAATTCGGGGTCGACCTGCTGCGCAGGGTGTCCCCCTCCAGTCCGGACGCGCTGGCGCACGCTCTGGGTCAGTTGATCGATGCAGGCCTGATCTTGAAGGTCAATGAAGCGACCTGCCAGTTCAAGCATGCCTTGATCCAGGAAGCTGCCTATCAATCACAAACCCGGGCCGATCGACAGGCGGCGCATCGACGTATCGCGCAGGTTCTGCAAAGCACTTTTCCCGACAGCGCCGCAGCCCGGCCGGAGCTCATCGCCCATCACCTGTCCGCCGCCGGAGAAATTCGGCCGTCCATCGACTACTGGACCCAGGCCGGGCAACGCGCGATCTCCGCTTCGGCCAACCTGGAGGCGATCGCACATTTCAATCGCGGACTGCAATCGCTGATGACGCTGCCCGCGACGCCGGAAAGGGATCAGACGGAATTCTCGATCCTGGTCGCTCTCTGCCCTGCCTTGCATGCGACCCAAGGCTACGGGTCCGAAGATGCCAGCCGTGCCACGGCACGGATTTCTGCCTTGCGCGAGCGGGTGGTGGYCGGTCCGGAAGTGTTCCTGGCTGAATGGACGCGCTTGAGGAACACGGTGGCGACCGTCGGGCCCCGAGGGGTGCCGCAAGCCGCCATGCGGCTGTTGGACTTGGYGGGCGATGATCCAGTCCGCAAGCAAGCGGCGCGCTATGTCGCGGCCGTCGCGACCTTCTGGCTGGGCGAATTTGAATCCTCGAAAGCGCACGCCGCGGAGGCCATCGCACTGTATCGCCCGGAGCAGCATCACCTGATGCTGGAACTATTCGGCGAAGACCTGTCCGTATCGTATGCCGGTCATTTGTCGTGGGCGCTCTGTTTCCTCGGCTTCGCAGACCAGGCGCAAGCGCTGTGCTGCCAGATGCTCCAGCAGGCGCGAGCAATGGCGCACCCGAAGACGCTCGCGATGGCACTGCTCTTCGCGACCATGCTTTGTCGCTGGTTGAACAAGCATGCGGAGGCCCTCAGCTTATCGGCCGAGACCATCGCCCTGACGCGACAACATGGCATGTCCTATTGGATGGCGACGGGTGAAGCACTGCAGGGCAGGGCCCAGGTCATGCAGGAGGGCAGGCAGGATCTCTCCCAGCTCAAATTGCTCGTGGTGCGGTTGAGCACATCGTCTCCTTCGTACTCGGCGCAGCGCTTGTCCGACATGGCCGAACTTCATATGCACTTGAAGTCGTACGACGAAGCGCTTGACTTGCTGGCGCAGGCGCAGGCGGATGAAGCAAGCACGGGGAGCTGTCAGTTCGCGGCCGAGCGTCATCGCCTCATAGGGGTATGCCTGCTGGCTCTGTCGCCGGCTGACACGAAGGCCGCCGAAGCTGCTTTCGACCAGGCGCTCGCCATCAGCCGCCGGCAAGGCGCGAAAACGCTGGAACTGCGGGCCGTCGTGAGTCTGGCGCGGCTGTGGCACTTGCAAGGCAAGAAGGAGCAGGCGCAACACATGCTGGCCCAGGCGCACGACGGGTTCACCGAGGGCTTTCAGACCCCGGATCTCGTGGACGCCGCGGATCTAATGCGTGCCGCGAGCTAGGTTGCGCCGCCCTCCCGCGAGGTCCGTCGGCTCGGGGGCGGCTACCCGTGTGGATCCACGGCGAAGGAAGCAACAATCGGAGCCACCGATTCGAGGAATTCGAAAGCAGCATCCGACAGCGTTACCGGCGCGAAATCGAAGTGGCACAGCACCCCCCACTTCTGACCATTCGGGGCCACCAGCGCGGTGCCGTGATACGAGAACAGGATCCCGTCGTACGCGTGCCCGGCGAGTCTTGGATCCTTTGACGATTCGTTCGTCCTGAAGGGTTTGCCAGGCTCGACGAATTGCGCAAGGCTCTTGTTGAGCGGCATTGCCGACAGGAATGGCGGGCGCCGCTTGCCCAGAGCGTCGTGCAACACGACGTTCTTCAAGATGAGGCCGGCGTATCGATAGACCGCGGTGTAGCGCAGTGGCACCCGGTCGTTCAAGAATGCGAGGCCGCCCGGAAGACCCTGGGTCTCCAAGATCTTCGAGATGGCGTTCAAGGCCCGGACCGAGCTCATGAGCGGTTCATGTCATCCCGCGCGGGTCGGACGTGCCGGCGACGCGTTTCAGCGCTGCCTAGCCGCACTTCGGCGCGCAGACGAGATGGTTCTTGCCGAGGAAGCGCCGCGAAGTCATTGCCGTGCGAAGAACGAACTTGCCGCACTTGAAGCACGACATCATGGATTCCGCGCGCGGCGTCGTAATGATGGAGCCTGGCGCCTTCTTGACATAGCGCAGGCCGTCCTGGGTGAGTTGAGTGTCCGACATAAGAGGCGGAATTATACCCGGGGGAAATTCCGCCGCGCTCACGCGCGGTGCCGGCTAAGGCGCCATCGGTCAGCGCGCCCAGCGCAGGACCATTGCGTCGAGCCGGCGCGCGGTCTCGATCAGCAGCGATCGGCTGGCCGGATGAATAGTCGGGAACGGATGGCGCGGCGCCTCGCAGGCAATCACGCCGCCTTCCTGCATCAGCGACTTGGCCGCCAGCGGCCCGCACTGGCGGTTCTCGATGTTGATGAGCGGCAGCCAGCGCTCGTAGGCCGCGATGGCTTCGTCGCGCCTTCCTGCGCGGTATGCGTCCAAGATCGGGCGGATGCCGTCCGGAAAGCCGCCACCGGTCATCGCGCCGGTGGCGCCGGCGTCGAGGTCGGGCAGCAGCGTGATGGCCTCCTCGCCGTCCCAGGGGCCTTCGATAGCATCGCCGCCGAGGCGGATCAGCTCGCGCAGTTTCGCTGCCGCGCCGGCGGTCTCGATCTTGAAGTAGGCGACATGCTCGATCTCCTGCGCCATGCGCGCGAGGAAGGCCGGCGACAGCGGCGTGCCGGCGGCCGGCGCGTCCTGGACCATGATCGGGATGTCGACCGCATCGGACAGGCGTGCGTAGAAGGCGTGGATCTGCGGCTCGGGCACCCGGAAGGTGGCGCCGTGATAGGGCGGCATCACCATCAGCATCGCCGCGCCCATGTCCTGCGCGCGGCGGCTGCGCTCGGCGCAGACCTTGGTGCTGAAGTGCGTGGTGGTGACGATCACCGGCACCCGGCCGGCCACGTGCTCGAGGATGGTGCGGGTCAGCAGCTCGCGCTCGTCGTCGGCCAGCAGGAACTGCTCGGAGAAGTTGGCCAGGATGCAGAGGCCGTCGGAGCCGGCGTCGATCATGAAGTCGACGCAGCGCTTCTGGCTTGCGAGGTCGAGTTCGCCGTTTTCGGTGTAAGGCGTCGGCACGACCGGGAACAGGCCCTGGTAGCGAGGGGGAGTCGATGGCGTCATGGGGTTCTCTCAGTTGAATGGGGAGCGCACAGCCCGAAGCGGTGCACCGTCGTACTTGAATGGATCTCTCCGGGCCGCAGCACGGTCGAGGGGAATCCCGGCTGGTTCGGCGCGTCCGGAAAGTGCTGTGTCTCGAGGCACAGTCCATCGCTCTGTCGCCAGGCCTGCCCGGCGGCACCGGGCAGGCTGCCGTCGAGGAAGTTGCCGGAATAGAACTGCAGGCCGGGCTCGGTGGTCTCGATGTCCATCACGCGGCCCGAGACCGGGTCGGCCAGGCGCGCGGCGAAGTGCATGCCGGGCCGGTCCGCCGCGTCGAGCAGCCAGTTGTGGTCGTAGCCCCGCGCGCGCAGAACTGCGGATGGCTGTCGCGGATGCGGGCGCCGATCGATGTCGCCTGGCGGAAGTCGAATGGCGAGCCCGCCACCTCGGCGATGCCTTCGGGAATCAGCCCGGCATCGACCGGGCAGTAGCGGCTCGCTGCGATCGTGAGCCGATGGCCGAGGATGCTGCCGCTGCCCGCGAGGTTGAAATAGTCGTGGTGCGTGAGGTTTACGATCGTGCTGCGGTCGCAGCGGGCCTGGTAGTCGATGCGGTATTCGTTGCGCGCGGTGAGCGTGTAGCGCACGCGGACCTCCAGGCGCCCGGGGTAGCCCTGGTCGCCATGCTCGCTCACCAGCGTCAGCTCGATCGCCACGCTGCCGTCCTGCGCGCGCGGCAGGGGCGCGATGTCCCACCAGCGCTTGCCGAAGCCACCGGGGCCGCCGTGCAGCGCATGGGGGCCGCCGCCGTCGACGTCGAGCTGGAACTGCTCGCCGTCGATCGAAAAACGTCCGCGGGCGATTCGGTTCGCGTGACGGCCGACGAGGGTGCCGAAGTGCGGATTGCGCGTCTCGTAGTCGGACAGCGACGCCAAGCCCAGCACGATGTTGCCGGCCACGCCGTGGCGGTCCGGCACGCGCAATGCGGTGACGATGCCGCCGAGGTTGATGGCGCTCAGCGACAGGCCGGCACCGTTGTCGAGGGTGTACTCGCGGACCTGGCAGCCCTCGGCCAGCGTGCCATGGTCGCGGCAGGCGATCTGCGCAGTCTCGCTCATTGCGTGGTCACGAAGCGCGACTCGGGCAGGCCGCGCCAACCCGGCTGCAACACGAAGACGCCGCCGGCCTCGGGTTCCTTCTCGAGGCCCGCTGCGTCGAGGCCGGCGCGCGCCGATGTCACGAAGAGCTGGTCGAAGGCCGCGCCGCCGAAGGCGGGGCAAGTGGCCTGCGAAGCCTGCAGCTCGAAACGGGCCGACTCAACGCCCGCCGCGTCGTAGCGCACCACGCGGCCGCCGCGCCACTGGGCGTTCCACAAGCCACCCTCGGCATCGACGGTCGAGCCGTCGGCGAAGCCTTCGTTGGCGGGCAGTCGAACGAAGGGCCGGGGCACCCCGAGGCGGCCGTCGGCACCGTAGTCGACGCGCAAGATCGTTCGCGTCGGCGAATCGGTGTAGTACATAGTCGCGCCATCGGGGCTGAAGGCGATGCTGTTGCCCACATTGGCCGGCGGCAGCGGCAGGCGCTCGACGCGCAGGTCCGGATGAACGCGATAGAAGTGCCCGATGGCTGCCGCTTGCGCATTGAACATGCCGAACACGAAACGACCCTGGCGGTCGCAGCGGCCGTCGTTGATGCGGGTGCTCGGCTGGTCGGCCTCGACAGGCACGATCTGCGACAGCGTCTGGCGCGCCATGTCGAACAT
>NZ_JBFUIU010000361.1:0-8933 GCF_056401695.1 Variovorax sp. P4_D9 | reverse complement strand
GCGCCAATGGCGGTGGTGGCCAGGGCCCGCGCGGCCAGGGCGGCCGCGGCCAAGGCCCGGCACGCGGACCGCAGGGACCGGCGCGCGCGCCGCACCATGCGCCGACGCACCACCAGAGCCACCTGCCGCATGAAGAGCGCCAGCCGCGCCATCACGGCAACAGCCACAGCCCGACGCAGGCCGACGCGGTGGCGCATCTGCGCGCCGAAGCAGTGGCCGGCGGCGACGGCCAGCCTGATCCGTTGCGCACTAGCGTCGACAGCCTCGGTGGCGGCCGCGGACGTCGCGGCGGCGGTGGCGGCTACGGCGGCAACCGCTCCGGCGGCGGCGGCCGTTCGGGTGGCGGCGGTCGCTCCGGCGGCGGCTACGGTGGCGGCGGTGGTGGCTACGGCGGTGGCGGCGGTGGCCGCTCTTTCGGCCGCTGAGTCACGACACCTCCACTTCTCCGATAAAAAAGGGCGCGCTGCGCCCTTTTTCTTTGGCCTGGACGGCCGCGGTCGCTCAGCTCAGGCGCGCGCCGGTCTGGCGGTCGAACAGGTGCACGCTCTCGCTGCCGATCACCAGCCCAACGACCTGGTCCGGCTGGGCATCGACCCGGCCGTGCACCGCCAGCGTGAGCTGGGTGCCGCCGACCTCGACCAGCAGTTCGGTCTCGGCGCCGGTCGGCTCGACCACGATCACCTTGGCCGGCACGCCATTCGAGGCGTCCGACAAGGTGATGTCCCCCGGCCGTACGCCATAGTGGACCGCCTGCCCGTCGACCGCCGAGCCGGCGGCCGGTGCCGGCCACGATGCACCCTGCGCCTCGACGCGGCATTGCCCGTTGGCGCGGCGCACCGTGCCTTCCAGCACGTTCATCGACGGCGAGCCGATGAACTGGGCGACGAACAGGTTGTCGGGCCGGTCGTAGAGCTCGAGCGGCGTCCCGATCTGCTCGACCGCGCCGTCGTGCATCACGACGATGCGGTCGGCCATCGTCATGGCCTCGATYTGGTCGTGGGTSACGTAGACGGTGGTGGTCTTSAGSCGCTGGTGCAGCGCCTTGATCTCGGCGCGCATCGCGACCCGCAGCTTGGCGTCSAGGTTGGACAGCGGCTCGTCGAACAGGAACACCTTCGGGTCGCGSACGATSGCGCGCCCCATSGCSACSCGCTGSCGCTGRCCGCCSGACAGCTCGCGCGGATAGCGCCCGAGCAACTTGTCGAGGTTGAGGATCTTCGCGGCATCGGCCACGCGCTTGTCGGTGAGCGTTTTTTCGGCCTTGCGCAGGCGCAAGCTGAAGCCCATGTTCTCGCCGACCGTCATGTGCGGATACAGCGCGTAGCTCTGGAACACCATCGCGATGTCGCGGTCCTTCGATTCGAGCTCATTGACGACCCGGCCGTCGATCATGATCTGGCCGCCGCTGATGTCTTCCAGGCCGGCCAGCATGCGCAGCAAGGTGGACTTGCCGCAGCCCGAGGGCCCGACCAGCACGACGAACTCGCCGTCCTCGATCTCGAAGCCCAGGCGCTCGATGATGCGCGTCTTGCCATAGGACTTCTGGACATCGCGAAAAGTGACTGAAGCCATTTTTGTCGTCTCTTTCTCTCTCTGTTGGCCCGGCGAAGCCCGGGCCTGTTCGGGGGACACCGCGGAACCGGCTTTGCCGGGCCGCCGGTGTCGCCCCCTGAAAGGGGGTGGGCGCCCGGACACGAAGTGCCGGGCAACCTGGGGGTCAGCTCTTCACCGCGCCGGCGGTGATGCCGCCGACCATGTAGCGCTTGAACGTGTAATAGATCGCCGCGGGCGGCAGTGCATAGATGAGACCGGTCGCCATCAGCAGTTCCCAGGGCGAATCGTCGGCCGCGAGAAAGTTGCCGAGCGCCACGGCCAGGGTCACGCTGCGGTCGTTCGACAGCAGCAGGAAGGCGTACAGGTACTCGTTCCAGGCCAGCAGCAGCGCATAGGTTCCGACCGCCACCAGCGAGGGCACCATCAACGGCAGGTAGACCAGCCGGAACAGCTGCAGCGGCGATGCGCCGTCCATGCGCGCCGCCTCGTCGAGCTCGTAGGGCAGCTTGTCGGAGGCCTGCTTGAGCACCCAGATGCAGTAGGGCGAGGCGATGGTCACCATCGCGAGGATCAGCGCCCACTGGCTGTTGAGCAGGCCGTAGTTGCCCATGGTCTTGTACATCGGCACGGCCAGGAAGGCGGCCGGGATGAAGTACGTGAAGAGCGCCATGTTCATCACCGTGCGGCCGCCGCGCACGCGCAGCCGGCTGATCGCGAAGGCCGCAGTGGTGGCGACGAACAGCGTGATCGCCCCGACCGCCACCGCGATGAACAGCGAGTTGCCCAGCTGCACCCAGAAGTGGTCCAGGTAGAAATGCTTCTGCTGGAACACCGTCGCGAAGTTGTCGAAGGTCGGCGACTTCGGCCACAGCCGGCCGCTGGTCGCGGTGCCGCGCGGCGAGATCGCGAACAGCACCATGTGGTAGATCGGGATCAGCGTCCAGAGCAGCACCGGGATGCCGATCAGCAGCAGCTTGGCTTCGTTGCCGACCGCCTTGAGGGACCAGCGCTTGCGACTCATTTCGACAACCTCTTCATCATGAAATAGACCAGCGGCAGCACCAGCGGCATGGCGACGACGATCGAGGCCATCGACAGGTCGACCTGGTCGAGCCGCAGGTAGCGGATGCCGAGCGTCGCCAGCACATGGGTCAGGTCGGCCGGACCGCCGCCGGTCAGCAGGTAGACGCTGTTGAAGTCGCCGAGCGTCCAGATCATCGAGAGGATCAGCGAGGTGACGTAGAGCGTGCGCAGGGCCGGCCAGCTGATGAAGCGGAACTTCTGCCACGAACTGGCGCCGTCGACCGAGGCCGCCTCGTACTGCTCGCCCGGGATCGCGAGCCGCCCCGCCACCAGGATCAGGGTCCAGAACGGCAGCGACTTCCAGATGTGCATCAGCATCGAGAAGCTCAGGGCCAGGGTCGGATCGTTGAGCCAGTTGGGGCCGTCGAGGCCGGTCAGGTGGAAGATGGTGCTGTTGATCACGCCCCACTCGRGATTCAGCATGAAGCGCACCGAGAGAATGGTCGGGATCGAAGGCACCGCCCAGGGCAGGATGAAGACCCCCGCGAGGATCTTGATCCACCAGCGCGACCGCACGAAGAAACCCGACAGCACCAGCGCCACGAGCATCTTGATGTTGATCGCAACCACCAGGAAGACGATGGTGTTGATCACCGAGCGGAAGAAGATCGGGTCCTCGACCAGGTGCACGTAGCTCTGCGGATGGCGTGCCAGCCAGAGGCCGTAGCACACCGGATAGAGCACGAAGACCAGGAACACCAGCAGGTAGGGAACGACCATCAGCCGCCCCCAGAACTGCCAGCGTCCGAGCTTCGCGGGCGACGTCGCGGCACTGCCGGCCACGGTCACGGCGTTGGCTGTGGAACTCATGGTCGGCTTCCGCTTTCAGCTCAACGGGCGACCGTCTTGATGCGCTCGATCATTTCGTCGACCGCCTTGTCCACCGGCACCTTGTCGCTCACGATGCGGTTCATCGCCTTGGCCCAGACGTTCTCGTTGTTGAGGATCGTGAACTTGTAGTTCTTGGTGAATTCGAAGGTCACGGTGCCGGCCGCGTACTGGTTGTAGACCGACTTGCGATGCGAATCGGCCTGCCAGAACGGGCTCGCCTGCCCTGCCTTGGTCACCGGGAACCAGCGCCCGAGCGAGCCTTCGACGTACGGCGTGAGGTTCTCCTCCTGCAGCAGGAAGCTCACGAACTCCTTGGCGAGCTGCTTGTTCTTGCCTTCCTTGAACACCACGCCGGTCTTCACAGCCGTGCGGTAGACCATCTTGCCGCCGTCGGGCTTGTTCGGGAAGCCCGCGGTGCGGATGCGCTCGGTGTAGTTCTTCCTGGCCTCCTCGCGCTGCTCGGGCGTGAGCGTCGCGTTGTTCGAGTCGTCGAGCGACTTGGCAGGCAGCGAGATGGTCGCGTTGTGCGTCATCAGGATGGTCTTGTTGTGGAAGGCGGCGTTGTTGTCCGGGTCCTTCCAGCTGGTGGACGACGGCGGTGTGCAGCCTTTCTGATAGGGCGCCACGTAGTCGGTCATCGCATTGATGAGGCCGGTGCGCACGGCGGGGTCGTCGACCAGCAGCTTGCCGCTGTCGCTCACCAGCTTCACGTTGTACGCATCCATGAAGGTCAGGAACGAATAGAACGAGTCGCTCGAATCGACGCCCATCGGCATGCCGATGCCGAAGGTGCGCTTGCCGCTCTTCTGGCGGCTGGCGGGTTGCGCCTTCTCGCACCAGAAGGACCAGTAGTCCTTCCAGTTGGTCGGAATGTCGGACTCCTTGAAGCCCGCCTCGCCGAGCATGTCGATCCAGTATTCGATATGCATCGTCTGTTGCTTGATCGGGAAGGCGTAGTAGGCCTTGGACTTGGTCTTGTCGTCGTAGAGGAAGGTGGTCTCGATGGTGTTCGGGGCGAAGCGCGAGGCGATCGGCGCCATGACGCTGCTGATGTCCTCCAGCTTGTCGTCGAAGGCCCACTTGCCGGTGACCTGGAAGTCGTAGACGTCGGCATAGGCGACGTCGGGCGGGTTGCCCGAGTCGAGCGCCGAGACGGTCTTCGGGATCATGTCCTGCACCGGGTACTGGGACAGCTCGACCTTGACGCCCTTGTGCTTGTCCTCGAACTTCTTGATGGCGGCGAACAAGGCATCGTCCTCGGCCTTGTAGAAGCCCTTGACCCACCAGACGGTGAGCTTCTCCTGCGCCGAAGCCTGGCCGGCGACCGTGAGGCCCAGGGCCATCATCGCCGGGACCACGAGTGCTTTGAATTTCATGTGTCTTGTCTCCTTCTTCTTGCAGCTGAACAGCTCGGTGCACGAGCGGGGTGGGTAAGGGAAATCTCGGCGAGCCTCAGACGGCCGCCCGCAGGCGCGGCGGCGGACGCGACAAGCGGGGCAGCCGGCGGCGCGAGCCCAGCACTTCGTCGATGTCCTGGCGGGCGCCGTCGATCAGCTTGATGATGGCCCGCTCGGCCCGTGCCGGATTGCGGGCGATGACGGCGTCGAGCACCGCGCGATGCAACGGCAGCGACAGCGCCGGGCCGTCCTTCTTGACGGTCGAGATCTCGAAGCTGGTGCGCAGCAGCGCATGCAGGGCCTTGCTCATCTGCGCCAGCATGCGGTTGCGGGCGCTGCGCAGCAGGCCGTTGTGGAAGCGCAGGTCGAAAGTGACATAGTCGCCGCCGAATTCCACCGCGTGCTTCATGCCGGCATAGGCGGCCTCGATCTCCTCGATGTCCTCGGGCGTGGCGCGTTCAGCGGCCAGCCGCACGGCGGCGGGTTCGACCGCGCGCCGCAGGTCCTGCAGGTCGCGCAGGAACTCGGGCGTGAGGCCGGCCCGGGCCTGCCAGGTGATCACGTCGGGGTCGAACCAGTTCCAGTGCTCGTCGGGCAGCACGCGGGTGCCGAGCTTGGGCCCGGTGACGATCAGGCCCTTGGCCACCAGGGACTTCACGGCCTCGCGCACCACCGTGCGGCTGACGCCGAAGGCCTGGCAGAGCAAGGGCTCGGCCGGCATCGGCGTGCCGACCGCGTACCGGCGCGAGACGATCGCCTCCCCCAGCAGATCGAGCGTGCGGCCATGGGTATTCTTGGCCATGGGCGTGCCGCTCAGGCGGCGACCGGCGTCAACAGCGGCTGGCCGGCGAAGTGGGCGCGCAGGTTGTCGAACACCAGCTGGCCCATGGCTTCGCGCGTCTGCTTGGTGCCGCTGCCGATGTGCGGCGTCAGCACCACATTGGGCAGCGCGCGCAGGGCTTCGGGCACGTTCGGCTCGGTGGCGAAGACATCGAGCCCGGCGCCGGCGATCGTGCCGTGGCGAAGCGCGTCGATGAGTGCCTCTTCGTCGACCACGCTGCCGCGGGCGACATTGACCAGGTAGCCCTCGGGGCCGAGCGCCTTCAGCACGCGGGCATCGATCAGGCCCTTGGTGCCGGCGCCGCCAGGCGTGATCACGATCAGGAAATCGACCGCAGCGGCCAGCGAGACCGGATCGGGATGGTAGGTGTAGCCGATACCGGCGCGCGGCGAACGCGCGGTGTAGGCGATGCTCATCTTGAAGGCCAGGGCACGCTCGGCGATCGCCTGGCCGATGCGGCCCATGCCGACGATGCCGAGCCGGCCGCCCGTGACCTTTCGGCTCAACGCGATCGGGCCATGCGTCCATTCGTTGGCGCGCACGAAACGGTCGGCTTGCGGAATGCGGCGCGCGGCGGCGATCAGCAGGCCGATGGCGAGGTCGGCCACGTCGTCGTTGAGGACCGAGGGCGTATTGGTGACGGGCACGCCGCGCTCGTGCGCAGCCGGCACGTCGACGCCGTCGTAGCCGACGCCGAAGACCGAGATCACTTCGAGGGCAGGCATCTGCGCGATCAGATCGCGCGGCACCTTGGCCTCGCCGTTGGCGACCACCCCGCGGATCCGCGGCGCCACCGCGGCGAAGGCGGCCGGGTCGCTGACATGGATGCGGTCGTGCAGCGTGTAATGCTGCCGCAGTTGCTCGAGCAGGAAAGGCATCAACGGCGCGACAAGCAGCAACTCGGGCCGTCCGGCATTTTCTGGGGTCACTTCGTCTCCTGCTTGAACCATCGGTGCGCAACAGCGCCCTTCGGAAGCGCCGCTCACCGGGCGCCGCCGGATCGAATCATATGATGATTGAAATGGCGATCGCGCAGGACAAACCCTGATGGCGAAGCGCAGGCTAGCGCGCCGCGTTCACCGCGCGCTTCACGAAGCGCCCCGCCCGTGCACCGGTGGCACGCCCTTCGGCCGTGTAGCTCAACCTCCCGTTGACCCAGACCCGCTCGATGCCTTCGCTGTACTCGCTCGGCCGCTCGAAGGTGGCGCCGTCCTTCACGCGCTGTGGATCGAACAGGACGATGTCGGCCATGTAGCCGGCCTTGAGCAGGCCCCGCTCGCCGATGCGGAAGCGCGCCGCCGACAGGCCGGTCATCTTGTGCACGGCCTGCTCGAGCCGCAGCAGGCCCTTCTCGCGCCAGTAGTTCGCGAGCACGCGCGGGAATGCGCCCCAAAGCCGCGGATGCGGCCGCTCGTCGTGCGGCAAGCCGTCGGAGCCGATCATCGCGAGCGGATGCGTGATGACGCGCTGGACGTCGTCCTCGCGCATCTGGAAGTAGCAGGCGTTGCCGGGTTTCAGCCGCCGTGCGGCTTCCTGCTGGGAGACGCCCCACTCCGCCGCAATGTCGGCCAGGTAGCGGCCGCCGACCTCGGGATGCGGCTGGCTGCCGGTGATCAGGATGTCGATGATGCCGTCGACCAGGTCCTCGCGCAGCACGGTCGAACCGGCGGTGTACGGATAGACATCCATGCCGACCTCCTGGCCGCGCGCCAGCGCTTCGATCAGCGGCAGGGTCTCGCGGGTGCGGCCCCAGTTGGCGGGGCCGGCGCACTTGTGGTGCGAGATCACCAGCGGCAGGCCGGACTGGCGCGCGGTCAGCGCGGCCTCCTGCAGTGCAGGCAGGATGCCGGCCAGTTCGTCGCGGATGTGGGTCGCGTAGACGCCACCGTTGCGCGCCGCCACGCTGGCGACGGCGACCAGTTCCTCGACGTCGGCCGCGAAGGCCTCTTCGTAGAACACGCCCGAGGACAGGCCCAGGGCGCCCGCATCCATGGCCTCCTGCATGGCCGCCGCCATCGCCGACCGCTCGGCCTCGTTGGCAGCGCGGTCGAGCACCGGCATGTGGCGCATCCGCAGTGCCGTGTGGCCCAGCAGCGCGGCGACGTTGACGGCCGGCCGCGCCGCATTCACGGCCTCGGCATAGGCCCGCATCGTGGCGTGGCGGAACTGGCCCCGGCCCAGCAGCGACAACGGCGCCAGGGGCGAGTCGGTGACCATCGGCGCTAGCGAGATGCCGCAGTTGCCGACGATCACGGTGGTCACGCCCTGCGAGATCTTCGGCAGCATGTCGGCCTTCTCGATCGCGGCCGCGTCGTCGTGCGTGTGGACGTCGATGAAGCCGGGCGCGACGACCAGGCCTGTGCAGTCGACCTCGTCCATCGGGCCTTGGGCGCGCAGCTGCGCGAGGACTTCATGCGGGGTCTGGCCGGGCGCCGCGACCGAGACGATGCGATCGCCCGCGAACAGCACATCGCCCTGCCAGCCCGGCGTGTCGCTGCCATCAACGATGGTGCCGCCCTTGAGCAGCGTCGCGTGTCCGCCGATGCCCGCCACCTGCTTGTCTTGAATCGTCATTGTTCGTCTTCGAAAGTTTCCGAGGCGCCGGAATACTCGGCGCTGTCGAAGCCATGCTTGTGCAGCAGCTGCTTGAACTGCTGCAGTCCGCGCGTCGCGACCGGCCCGAGCTTCTGGGCCAGGCGGACCATCAGGATCTCGATCACCACCAAGTGTGCGAGATAGGCCTCGGTGCCGACGCGCATCACCGCATCCTGCGGCACCGACACCGCGAGCACCAGGTCCGCGGTCTCGGCCAGCGGGGTGTCGGGCTGCGTCAGCGCCACCACGGTGGCACCCTGCGAGCGTGCGAAGCGCGCGGCCTCCAGCGTGTAGGGCATGCGGCCGACGTGCGAGATCACGAAGGCCACGCCGTCGGGACCGAGCGTGCTCGCCGAGACCAGCTGCTGGTGCGCATCGAAGATGGCGTTGGCGGTGCGTCCCAGCCGGAACAGCCGGCTCTGCAGTTCGTTGGCCATGAAGGTCGAGGCGGCGCCGACCGAATAGCAGTCGATGCGCCGGGCTTCCGCCAGCCGGTTCGCGACCCGGTCGAGCACGTCGACGTCGATGCGGCGGCCGAGCTCGGTCAGCGATGACACGGCGGCATGGATGATCTTGCTTGCGACGTCGCCCGCGCTGTCCTCGGCCAGCACGCTGCGGTGCAGGTACGAGCC
>NZ_JBFUIU010000360.1:0-8973 GCF_056401695.1 Variovorax sp. P4_D9 | reverse complement strand
GGTGCTGATCGACCTGGGCCGCGGCCAGCATCGCATGGCCGGCAGCATCCTGGCGCAGACGCTGGGACAGAGCGGCGACACGGTGCCCGACCTCGACGATCCGCAGGATCTGGTGAAGCTGGTCGCCGCGGTCAACGCGCTGCGCGCCGAGGGCAAGATCCTGGCGCTGCACGACCGCAGCGATGGCGGCCTGTTCGCTGCGGCCTGCGAAATGGCCTTTGCCGGCCATGTCGGCGTCGCGCTCAACGTCGACCTGCTGGTCACCGAGGGCGACGGCATCAGCGACAGCCGTGCCGAATACGGCGACGCCAAGAACTGGGCCGGCCAGGTCAGCGCGCGGCGCGAGGAACTCACGCTCAAGGCGCTCTTCAACGAGGAGCTGGGCCTGCTGCTGCAAGTGCGCACTGCCGAGCGCAACGAGGTGATGCAGACCCTGCGCGCCCACGGCCTCAGCGCCCACAGCCACTTCGTCGGCAAGACCCGGCCGGCCGGCTCGACCATGGATGCCGGCAAGGGCAAGATCGAAGTCTGGCGCGACGCCAAGGCGGTCTTCAGCGCTGCGCTCGCCGACCTGCACCAGGTCTGGGATGCCGTCAGCTGGAAGATCTGCCGCGAGCGCGACAACCCCGACTGCGCCGATGCCGAGCATGCCGCGGCCGGCGACCCGCAGGACCCGGGTGCGCACGTGCTGCTGGCGCCGGGCGCGACCGACGACGTGGCTGCGCCCTTCCTGAACCTGGCCCGGCCCAAGGTCGCGATCCTGCGGGAGCAGGGCGTCAACTCGCATGTCGAGATGGCCTACGCCTTCAACGAAGCGGGTTTCGAGGCCTTCGACGTCCACATGACCGACCTGCAGACGGGCAGGGCGGACCTGGCCGATTTCAAGGGCGTGGTCGCCTGCGGTGGCTTCAGCTATGGCGACACGCTGGGTGCCGGCATTGGCTGGGCCCGCAGCATCACCTTCAACCCGAAGCTGGCCGAGCAGTTCAAGGGCTTCTTCGGCCGCGGCGACACCTTCGGCCTCGGTGTCTGCAACGGCTGCCAGATGTTCGCCGAGCTGGCCGACATCATTCCGGGCGCCGAAGCCTGGCCGCGCTTCACGACCAATCAAAGCGAGCGCTTCGAGGCCCGCCTGTCGATGGTCGAGGTACTCGAATCGCCCAGTCTGTTCTTTGCCGGCATGGCCGGCAGCCGCCTGCCGATCGCCGTCGCGCACGGCGAGGGCTATGCTAACTTCAAGCACCGCGGCGATCCCGCCAAGGCGACTGCGGCGATGCGCTTCGTCGACAACCACGGCAAGGCGACCGAGCGCTACCCGTTCAATCCCAACGGCAGCGCCGGCGGCTTGACCTCGGTGACCACGGCCGATGGCCGCTTCACGGCGCTGATGCCGCACCCCGAGCGGGTGTTCCGCAACATCCAGATGAGCTGGACCTCGGGCGATCCGAGCGAACTCAGCCCGTGGATGCGGATCTGGCGCAACGCGCGCAAGTGGGTGGGCTGAGCACACGCCCGTCGCGCCTATAGAAAAAGCGGCCCAGAGGGCCGCTTTTTCGTTCCAGAAACACCGCGGAAGCGGCTTCGCCGGGCCGCTGGTGTTGCCCCCGGCAGGGGGGTGGGCGGCTACACGAAGTGAGCCAACCTGGGGGCGAGCAACAGTTACTCGACCTTTGCCTTGGCGCGCAGGTCTTCCTGGTATTTCTGCAGCCGCTGCTGCTGCAACTGCTGCGTGACCTGGGGCTTGACTTCCTCGAGCTTGGGCAGCTGCGCCTGGCGGACGTCGTCGACCCGGATGATGTGGTAGCCGAATTGCGACTTGACCGGCACGGCCGTGGTCTCGCCCTTCTTGAGCTTGATCATCGCTTCCGAGAATTCGGGTACGAAGCTGGCGGGCGCGGCCCAGTCGAGATCGCCGCCGTTGGCGCCCGAGCCCGGGTCCTTGCTCTGCTTCTTCGCGATGTCTTCGAACTTGGCTCCCTTCTTGAGGTCGGCCAGGATCTTGTTGGCCTGGTCCTCGGTCTCGACCAGGATGTGGCGGGCCTTGTATTCCTTGCCGCTGTTGGCGGCGACGAACTTGTCGTATTCGGCCTGGACCTCGGCGTCGGTGACCGGGTTGGTCTTGCGGYAGTTCTCGAACAGCTGGCGGATCAGGATCGCCTGGCGCGCGAGTTCGAGCTGGTTCTTGTAGTCGTCGCTGGCGTCGAGGCCTTGCTTCTGGGCCTCCTGCATGAAGATCTCGCGCGCGATCACTTCTTCGCGCAGCTGGCCCTGCATTTCGGGCGTCACCGGCCGGCCGGCCGAGGCCAGTTGCTGGGCCAGCACGTCCATGCGCRCCTTCGGCACGGCCTTGCCGTTCACGATGGCGGCGTTCTGCGCCAGGGCGGCGAACGGAATGGCGCCGACTAGAGTGGCGAGCGCGACGGCCTTCAGGATGTTTTTCTTCATAAGGGGGAGGGAGTTGTCGCCGCACGACCGTGCGGGTGATAGGGGTCGACGCCCTAAAGCGTCTCTATGGCAAGCGCGTGGAGGCCCTGTGCGATGAAAAGTTGCAGCGCATCATACACAAGCCGATGGCGCGCCACACGCGGCTTGCCGGCGAACAGCGGCGAAGCGATCCGGACCCGGAAATGCGTGCCGTAGCCCTCGGCGCCGGCGCCCGCATGGCCGGCATGGGCGGCGCTTTCGTCGATCACCTCGAGTTGGGTGGGCTGCAGCGTTTCGCGCAGCCGCGTCTCGAGGTCCTGGGCGGTCGGAAGGCTCATGCTGCGGGCTTGTCCGATTTGAGATGAGGCGAGATGTAGAGCCCCTGCGCGACCAGGAACACGATCGGGAAGACGTAGCCCCAAAGCTTGAAATTGACCCAGGCTTCGGTCGTGAAATAGGCCGCGACGTAGCCGTTGAGGACCGCCATGAAGAGGCAGTAGGCAATCCAGGCGACATTGAGCTTGCCCCAGACCTGGGCCGGCAGGTCCAACTGGGCGCCCAGCAGCATCCTCAGGAAGTTCTTCTTGTAGCCCCACAGCGCGACCGCCAGCGCGAGGGCCATGGCGCCATAGAGCACGGTCGGTTTCCATTTGATGAAGCGGTCGTCGTGCAGCGCCAGCGTGAGCGAACCGAACAGCAGGATCAACACGAGCGTGGCCTTCTGGATCGGCTGCAGGCGGCGTTCCATGAACCAGATGATCGCCATCTGCAGCGTGGTGGCGGCCATCAGCACGCCGGTCGCCACGTAGATGTCGTAGAACTTGAAGGCGCCGAAGAACAGCAGGATCGGGAAGAAGTCGATGACGAATTTCATGGCGCGCGCTCAGTCGGTCTCTTTCTTCTTCTGAAAGTCCAGCGACGCGGAGTTCATGCAGTAGCGCAGCCCGGTGTCGGTCGGCCCGTCGGGAAACACATGGCCCAGGTGGGCGCCGCAGTTAGCGCAGACGTTCTCGGTACGCACCATGCTGTGCGAGCGGTCGACGATGTTGCGGATCGCGCCGGGCACCGCCTCCTGCGAGAAGCTGGGCCAGCCGCAGCCGGCGTCGAACTTGGTGGCCGAATCGAAAAGCTTGGCGCCGCAGCAGATGCAGTGGTAGCTGCCGTCTTCCCAGTGGGCTTCGTACTTGCCGGTGAAGGGGCGCTCGGTGGCGGCGTGCCGGGTGATTTCGAAGGCGCCGCGCTCGGCACCCTTCTCGGCCAGCAGGGCCTTCCATTCGGTATCGGTTTTCTGAACGGGTGAAGTCATGATGAGCAGCTGATTTCGATCGAGGAGGCCCAGTCGGGCGGAAAGCCGGCGTAGTCGTCGTGGCCGGGATGGTCTTCAAATGGGGTTTCGAGCAGGCTCAGCAAGGTGGCGACGCCGGAGAAGTCCTTCTGCCCGGCGGCTTCGATCGCCTGCTGGCCCAGGTGGTTCCGCAAGACGAACTTGGGATTGTTACGGAACATTCGGTCGGCGGCGGTCGCAGCCGGCATTTCACCACGGCGCCCGGCGTAGGCCAGCAGCCAGGCGTCGAAGGCCGGGCGGTCGACGAACAGGTCGCGCACCGGCTCGGCGTTGCCGCTTGCCACGCAGTCGGACAAGCGGCGCCAGAAGATCGTGTAGTCGACCTTTTCCTGCGCCAGCAGCTTGAGCACGCCCTCGATCAGGGCGCGGTCGCCATCCGCGGCCTCGGCGAAGCCGAGCTTGGCGCGCATTCGGGCCTCGAACTCGCGTGGGAACACGGTCTTGTAAGATTCCAGCGCGGCGACCGCGACCTGCTGGTCGCCGATCAAGGGCAACAGGGCCTGGGCCAGGCAGAACAGGTTCCAGTAGGCGACATTGGGCTGCTGGTTGAAGGCATAGCGGCCGGCCGTGTCGCTGTGGTTGCAGATGTGGCGTGGGTCGAAGCCGTCGAGGAACTGGAACGGCCCGTAGTCAATCGTGAGCCCGAGGATGCTCATGTTGTCGGTGTTCATCACGCCGTGGCAGAAGCCGACCGCCTGCCATTGGGCCAGCAGCGCCGCGGTGCGTTCGCTGACCGACTCCAGCAGCGCGGCATAGGCGTTGCCGTCGAAGCGCGAGGAGCTGCGGCATTCCGAGTAGTAGCGGTCGATCACGTAGTCGGCCAGGGCGCGCAGTTCGGCGTCGCGCTGGTTGGCGGCGAAATGCTCGAAGTGGCCGAAGCGGACGAAGCTCGGTGCGACGCGGATCACGACGGCGGCGGTTTCGAGTTCCTCTCGGCGCACCCTGGCGTCGGAGCCGGTGACGCACAGGGCGCGGGTGGTCGGGATGCMCAGGCCCTGCATCGCCTCGCTGCCGAGGAACTCGCGGATGCTGGAGCGCAACACAGCGCGGCCGTCGCCCATGCGGGAGTAGGGGGTCGGTCCGGAACCCTTGAGCTGAACTTCGAGGCCGCCCTCGGTTTCACCGAGCAGGAGGGCGCGCCCGTCGCCCAGCTGCCCGGCCCAGACGCCGAATTGATGGCCGCTGTAGACGCTGGCCAGCGGGCGCGTTCCGGCGATCGGCGAGTTGCCGACGAAAGCAGCCAGGCCTTCGTCGGAATGCAGCCAGGAAGGATCCAGTCCGAGCTCGGCCGCCATGCGCGCGCTGCGGCCGACCCAGTAGGGATCGGGAAGGGGACGGGGCGGGAGTTCGGTGAAAAAGGCGGGGCCCAGCGCCGAAAAACCCGGGGCCCAGCGCAGACCCAGGTCGATCTGGGCCGTGTCCGCTTCGTCTGCAAGCATGCTCATGCGGGCGATTGTCCCGCAGCGGGCGAGACCCCGGGCAGACGGGGCCATCGGCGCGTGAAAGGGCTTTCGATTAAGGTATCAACATTGTCGATACTAGGAGGCGTCATGCACGTGGTCATCAAGAAGTGGGGCAACAGCGCCTCGGTGCGCATTCCGGCGGCCGTGATGAAGTCGCTCAACCTTCAACTCGATGAAACCGTTGATGTGCGTGATGAAGATGGGCGCATCGTGATCGAGCCGGTGCGCAAGGCGGTCGATCTGGCAGAACTGCTGGCCGGGATCACTCCCGACAACCTGCACGGCGAAGCCGATTTCGGACCGGCGGTGGGCAAGGAATGGTGATGACGAGCCGCTACGTTCCGGAAGCCGGAGACATCGTCTGGCTGCACTTCGATCCACAGGCTGGTCATGAGCAGGTGGGCCACCGGCCTGCGCTGGTGCTGAGCCCGGCCGCCTACAACGGCAAGACCGGCTTGATGCTGTGCTGCCCGATGACGACCCAGGTCAAGGGCTATCCCTTCGAGGTAGCGATCGCTGGCACGCGGGCGACCGCGGTGCTCGCGGACCAGGTCAAGAGCCTCGATTGGAGGGTTCGAAAGGCGACTCGCAAGGCGCAGGTGTCGATGCGGGAATTGTCGGAGGTCCGGGCCCGGGTCGTGGCGCTGGTTGGGCAACCTTGAGCCGACCACCAGCGTTTGCCTAGAGTGCAGCCGGCACGACCTGCTCGGGCACTTCGCCGCTCTCCCACATCCGCACCCGGTACTGCCCCGGCGGCACCCCGAACCAGCGCCTGCAGGCTCGAAAGAAGTTGCTGCTGTCGACGAAGCCGAGCAGGTCGGCGACTTCGGTGAGCGTGTAGCGCTGGTCGGCCAGGTACTGCTGGGCCAGCTCGCGGCGGGTCTGGTCGAGCAAGGCCTGGTAGGAACTCGATTCGACCTGCAACCTGCGCTGCAGCGTACGCTCGGTGACGCCGAGTCCGGCCGCGACGTCTTGCCGACGCGGCTCGCCGCCGGCCAGCCGGCGCGTGATCTCGGCGCAGACCCGGCGGCTGATCGTGTTGTCGGCCAACTGGGTCAGCTGCTCGTCCAGCAGCCGCTCGTGCAGCGCCGCCAGCGCCGGATGCTGCGACGGGATCGCCGCGCCCATGTCGGCAGCGCCCAGCAGCAGCCGGTTGGCCGCGGCGCCGAAGCGGATCGCGCAGCCGAAAGCCGCGCGATGGGCCGTGTCGTTCGGCGGGGCCGCAAACACGAACTCGGCCGCCAGCGGCTGCAGTTCGCGCCGCGTCAGCCAGCCGCACAGCACCAGCATGGTCAGCATGCCGTACTCGACGCGCTGGCGCGGCACCGGCCGGCGGCTGCCGACATGGCCGAGCACCAGCCAATGGCCGCGGGGTTCGGGCTCGAGCGCGAAGGTGGCGGCGTCCGAGACCACCGCCAGGTAGCGCGCCAGGCGCTCCAGGCCTGCCTGCAGATGTGGGCTGCAGCTCATGGCGTGGCCCACCATATCGAGGTTGCCGTGGCGGGCGGCCAACTCGCGCGAGAGGCCCAGCGTGGCCTTGCCGGAGCGGGCCACCGCCGTTTGCCACAGCTGGCTGATGTCGTCGGCCGGGAAGCGGGCCTCGGACCGGTCGAGCCCGCTGGCATCGAAGCCGCAGTCGCGCAGCAGCGCCGGCACGTCCAGGCCCTCGGCCGCGAACATGTCGAGCACGCCGCGCAGCCAGGCACCCGAACTGGTGCGCAGCGAGGCCGCGAAGGGGGCAGGGCGCACCGGTGCGGGTGCTTGCGTCTCTGAAGTCACTGGATTGGTGCCCTTGCGATAGCAGGCATGGGAGGGGTCGTTCCTAGTATCGAGGCCGGCCCCGGCGGAGGGCATTCCGAATAACCCGACGAGGAGACAACACATGACCCTGACAACCCGGAAATGGGGCGCGGGATTGGTGCTACTGTGCACGCTGATCGCCGCTTGCGGCGGATCGTCCGACCCCTCCTTTCTCGTTCCGCCGCCCGCTGCGGCCACGACTCCGACCATGACGCCGACGCCCGTGACCCCCGTCCCCGAGACACCGATCCCCGAGGCCCCCACGGTGCGCAGCACCGCCCAGGGCAAGGTCGAGGGCGTCGACGACAGCGCCCGCTCGGGCACCTGGTGGTGGAAGGGCCTGCCTTTCGCGCAGCCGCCGGTCGGCGCCCTGCGCTGGCGTGCCCCCGCCGAGGCCGAGGCCTGGACCGGCATCCGTCCGGCGCAGAAATTCGGCAACCCCTGCCTGCAGAACGGGCGCATCTACGGGCCCGGCGCCAACAACACCTACGACGCCACGATCGCCAGCACGCTGAACACCCCGGTCGGCAGCGAGGACTGCCTGACGCTCAACATCTGGCGGCCCGCAACCACCGACGACAAGCTGCCGGTGATGCTCTTCATCCACGGCGGCAGCAACCTCTCGGGCTACACCGCGGACCCGGTCTATGACGGCGCCAACCTGGCGAAGAAGGCCAACGCGGTCATCGTCACGGCCAACTATCGGCTCGGCGTGCTGGGCTTCTTCAACCTGCCGCAGCTGCACGTCGGCGGCAGCGAGGGCGACGACTCCGGCAATTTCGCGCTGCTCGACAACCTGGCGGCGCTGCGCTACATCCAGAAGAACATCGCCGGCTTCGGTGGCGACACCGGCAATGTCACGGTGATGGGACAGTCGGCCGGCGCGATCAACCTGCTGGCCCTGATGGCGTCGCCGATGGCCAAGGGCCTGTTCCACAAGGCGATGCCGCTGTCGGGCGGCATCTCGCTGGCGAGCAACCTGCCGCCCGGCAGCCTGCCAACGCTGAACCCGGCCTCGGCCTACCTGGCGCAGGGCAACGGCCTGCTGCTGAACCTGCTGGTGGCCGACGGCAAGGCGGCCGACCTGGCCGCTGCCGCGACCTATGCGGCCGGCATGAGCAACGCCGACGTCGCCGACTACCTGCGGGCCAAGGACGCCAAGACCATCCTCGGCATCGTGCTGGCCAAGGGCCTGACCGGCTCGGGCCCGATCCCGGACGGCACCGTGCTGCCGACCGATCCGATCGTCGCAATCGCGGCCGGCCAGTATCTCAAGGTGCCGACCATGGTGGGCGTCACGCGCGACGAGGGCAAGCTCTTCACGCCCTTCCTGCCGCTGGTCGGCGGCCCCAAGCCCGGCATCAAGATCGACGATGCGACGCGCTTCACGATGATGCAGAACTTCAACCCGGACGCGCCGACCTCGTTGACGTCGGCCGACATCATCGACCCGGCCTACCTGCCGGTGACGACGCCGGTCACGGGCTACGACGCGATGACCGCCCGCATCACCAACGCCTTCATGGTGCCGAGCCGAGACAACCTGCTGAACACGATGAAGACGCAGCAGTCGAATCTGTGGCACTATCGCTTCGACTGGGCGCAGTTGCCGGGCCCGTGGAACGAGGTCTATGGCGCCGCGCACGCCTTCGACCTGGGCTTCGTGTTCGGCAATTTCGGGCCGTCGCTGTTCTCGAACGCGAGCTTCAGTGCCGCCAATCGGCCGGGCAGAGAGGCGCTGTCGGCCGCGATGATGGGCAGCATCGCGGCCTTCATGCGCACCGGCGACCCGAACACCGCCGCCCTGGGCACAACCTGGGCGCCGTGGCCCTCTCGGCTCCTGTTCGACGCCACGCCCGGCGCGTCCAGCATCTCGACCCAGTAGCCGGCCGCTCGCAGAAGGTCTCCTCGGCGACCATCTGCGGGTTTGCGGCATTGCCC
>NZ_JBFUIU010000359.1:0-9029 GCF_056401695.1 Variovorax sp. P4_D9 | reverse complement strand
GGCCTATGCGATGCAGCCGGGTGTCTACCTGGTGCCGCAGCCCGACGGCCGCCTGGTGTCGCAGTTCGGCGCGCTGGGCGACGTGCTGCACGTCGGTCGCCCCGTCATCGAGGCCCCGGTGCCCGAGGACATCCATCAAATGATGCATGCGATGGAGCGCATCGAAGCGCACCGCGATCCTTGTGTGCGCGAAGGCTGCAAGCCGACCCGGGAGATCGTCGACGCGTGCGAGCAGGCCTTCGGGGAATGCATGGCTGTACTCAATCAACGCTGCCCTTTGGAGTAAGCCATGACGCCCCACGAACATGAAGCAGCGGCACAGCGCATCGAGAACTCCTTGCGCAAGTGCGGCCCGGACGACTACGAAATCATCATCGAGGCAGCCATGCTCGCCGGCTCGCACTGGCTCAATGCCCATCTGCACCGGCTCGGTGCCACGCAGCCCGCGCAGGACGTCATGCACACCTACCTTCTCGTCGTGAACGAGTTGCGTCGGCTGAGCGTGGCCGACGCGCAGGCGGTCGGTGCGCTCAGCGCCATCGAAGACCTGCGTCCTGCCTATGTGCGAGGCGCGCATGCAGGCGGCAAGGAAGCCGCGCAGCGCGCCCTCTCGCTGCTCGAACTGATACGCGCCAGCGCTCGTTCCTCGTGACGCCGGCAACCTACCCACAGACGGAGAAATACATGAAGGCAATCAGAGTCATCCCACACCCCGATGGCGGGCGCATTGAAGTGCAGGACATCGCCAGGCCCACGGTCGGGCCGCGCCAGGTGCTCGTGCGCGTGCGCGCCTCCGGGCTCAACCGCGGCGAAATCACGCAGGCCAAAGACAAGCGCACCGGCGACCCGTTGACGGTTGGCGTGGAGTTCGCAGGCGAAGTCGCCGAAGTCGGCAGCGAAGTGACTGCCTGGCGCGAGGGCGATCGTGTCATGGGGCATGGCCGCGAGTGCCAGGCGCAGTTCGTCCTGGCCGATCCGTTGGCCATCATGCCGGTGCCTTCGACGGTTTCATGGATCGAGGCAGCATCGTTTCCGAACGCGTTCATCACAGCGCACGATGCGGTGATCACCAACGGACAGTTGCGTCCGGGCGAATCGATCCTCGTCAATGGCGCATCAGGCGGCGTGGCCTGGGCGGCGCTGCAAATCGCTTCGCTCTGGAAGGCCCATCCCGTGATGGCGATGTCCCGCTCGGCAGCAAAACTCGCGCGACTCGCGGAGTTCGGCGTCGACGTGGGCATCGATTCGTCGATCGAGTCGCAGGTCGAGAAGGTGAAGGCCGCGACCGATGGGCGCGGCGTCGATGTCATCATCGACCTGGTCGGGGCCCCGGTCTTCGAGGCCAACGTGCAAAGCCTCGCCGTGGGCGGACGGTACGTCAACGTCGCAAGGCTGGGTGGGCGCACCGCGCAGATCGACCTGGAGCAGCTCTGGCTCAAGCGCCTGAAGCTGATCGGCGTCACCTTCCGCACGCGCTCCGAACAGGAGCGGCTCGAGTGCGTGCAGGCCTGCGCGCGCGACATGCTCCCGTTTCTGAAGGATGGCCTCATCCGCTGGGCCATCGACCGCAGCTTTGCGCTGGACGAAATCCATTCGGCGCATGCCTACATGATGCAAGCCCAGCATTTCGGCAAGATCGTTCTGACCATCGATTGATATAGCTAGGAGACAAATATGACCAAGCTCAAAGTAACACCGCTGACCGGTTCCATCGGCGCCAGCGTCGAAGGCATCGACCTGAACAGCCCTATCGACAACTCGACATTCGCGGCGCTGCACGACGCCTTCCTCACGCATTGCGTGCTGGTCTACCGGGGGCAGCAATTGAAGCCTGCAGCTCAGGTCGAGTTCGGCCGGCGCTGGGGCACGCCATTGAACACCAACCCACTGCTCAAGCACCTCGAAGGCCACCCCGAAATCGTGCAGGTCACCAAGATCCCGAAGGCGACCGCATCGACCGAGGCATGGCACTACGACTCGTGCTACACACCGGTTCCGCCGAAGATCTCGATCCTGTCGGCCGTGACGGTGCCCAATGGTGGCGACACCATGTGGTGCAACCAGTACCAGGCCTATGAACGGCTGTCGCCCACGATGAAGCGCATGCTCGAAGGCCTGCGCGTGAAATTCGTCGGATTGCGCCTGGGCCGCATGATGGGCGCCGACGCGGCCAGCCTGCCGACCGCCGTGCATCCGCTCGTGCGCACCCATCCGGAAACCGGGCGCAAGGCACTGTACGTCGGCCACCGCGAGACGGCGCAGCTCATAGAGGGCATGACCGACGAGGAAAGCCGCCCGCTGCTCGACTTCCTGTATGAGCACTCGACGACCCCGGACAACGTCTATCGCCACATGTGGCAACAAGGCGATGTCGTGATGTGGGACAACCGCTGCACCATGCACTACGCCATCCACGACTACGGCGAAGCCGAGCGGGTACTCAACCGCATCACCATGGAAGGCGAAGTGCCGCAATGAAGCGCGACGATAGCGCGCTTGCGAAGGACGTCGAGCCCGTGCGCGAAGCCTTTCGCTTCGACGAGCAGCGTCTGGCGCGATGGCTGTGCGCGAATGTCGACGAGCGCGCCGGCACGCTGAAGGTCAGTCAGTTCAAGGGCGGGCAATCGAACCCGACCTACCGCGTCGATACGGACCGTGGCAGCTACGTGCTCAGGCGCAAGCCGCCCGGCGACTTGCTCAAGGGCGCTCATGCGATCGATCGCGAGTACCGCGTCTTGGCAGCCTTGCACGAAGCGGCGTTCCCCGTGCCACGGGTACACGCCCTGTGCCTGGATCGAGGCGTCATCGGGACCGAGTTCTACATGATGGACCGCATCGCGGGGCGCGTGTTCTGGAATCCGCGCCTGCCCGAGGTGGCCGCACCTGAGCGCGCGGCCTATTTCGACGCCATGAACGAGACGATCGCCCGCTTGCACGGTATCGATCCGGCAGCCATCGGCCTGGCCGACTACGGCCGCACGGGCGGCTACTTCGAGCGGCAGATCGCGCGCTGGTCGGGCCAGTATCGCGACGACGCGCTCGCAGGCCGCGATCCGAACATGGACCGTTTGGTCGAATGGCTGCCGCAACATGTTCCCGCGGGCGACGAGACGACGATCTCGCACGGCGACTTCCGCTGCGACAACATGATCTTCCACCCGACCGAGCCGCGCGTCCTGGCGGTGCTGGATTGGGAGCTCTCGACGCTGGGCCATCCGCTTGCTGACTTCAGCTACCACGCGATGATGTACCGGCTGCCGCCAACCATCATGCATGGCCTGCTCGGCGAAGACCTCGAGTCGCTCGGCCTGCCCTCGGAAGCCGACTATGTTGCAGCCTACGTGAGACGCACCGGACGTGAGGGCATCCCCAATTACGCCTTCTACATCGCGTTCAACATGTTCCGCCTCGCCGCCATCCTGCATGGGATCAAGGGGCGCCTGCTGCGCGGGACCGCATCGTCGGCGCAGGCCGTCGAAATGGCGAAGAACGTCGAGCCGCTGGCACAGCTGGCTTGGCAACAGGCGGAGATCGCAATGCGCGAAGCCGGCTGACTCTCAAAAAAAAACACACCATGTCTCCACACCTGCCTTCCGCGGCCGCCGCGGAGTTGCCGGAGCGCGTCCTGCGTTTCGTGCGCGAAGCCGTCATCCCCTACGAAAAAGACCCTCGCAACCATGGGCATGGCCCCTCCGAGGACCTCGTTCATGAGTTGCGCACGCAGGCCCGCGAGGCCGGCTTGATGGCGCCGCACTTGCCTGCGGAATTCGGCGGCCACGGGCTCTCGCACGTCCAGACCGCGGCGGTCTTCCGTGCCGCGGGCTATTCGCCGCTCGGCCCGGTCGCGCTCAACATCATGGCGCCCGACGAAGGCAACATGCATCTGCTGGAGCGAGTCGCCACGCCGGCACAGAAGGAGCGCTTCCTGCGCCCGCTGGCTGCCGGCGAGATGCGTTCGGCCTTCTTGATGACCGAGCCCGATGGCGGCGCCGGCTCCGACCCGTCGATGCTCAAGACCGAGGCCGTGCGCGATGGCAGCGACTGGCTGATCAGCGGCCGAAAATGGTTGATCACGGGCGCTGTTGGTGCAGGCTTCGGCATCGTCATGGCCCGCACCGAGGAGCGTGCGACGATGTTCCTCGTCGACATGGACAGCCCCGGCATCAGGATCGAGCGCATTCTGGACACCATCGACAATTCGATGCCCGGGGGGCATGCCGTCATCGCACTCGACCGCGTTCGCGTGCCGGCGAACCAGATCCTCGGCGAAGAAGGCCGCGGTTTCGACTACGCCCAAGTGCGCTTGGCGCCGGCGCGGCTGACGCACTGCATGCGCTGGTGGGGCACGGCGCGCCGGGCGCACGACATCGCCACCGAGTACGCCTGTCGCCGCCATGCCTTTGGCAAGCCGCTGATCGATCACGAAGGCGTCGGATTCATGCTGGCAGACAACGAGATCGACCTGAAGCAGGCCGAGCTGATGATCGACTGGTGCGCCTCGGTGCTCGATACCGGGGCGAAGGGGACGCACGAATCCAGCATGGCGAAGGTCGCCGTGTCGGAGGCGCTGTACCGGATCGCGGACCGCTGCGTGCAGGTGCTCGGCGGCCTGGGCGTCACCCGTGACTCGGTGGTCGAGCAGGCGTTTCGCGAGATCCGCGCCTTCCGCATCTACGACGGCCCATCCGAGGTACACCGCTGGTCGTTGGCCAAGAGCATCAAGCGTCGCATGAAGGAGCACTGAGCATGTTGAAAGCGGATCTGACGGGCGTCACTGCCCTCGTCACGGGGGCATCGAGCGGACTCGGTGCCCACTTTGCGCGCCTCCTGGCGCGTTCGGGAGCGAGCGTGCTGCTGGCTGCCCGGCGAGTCGCTGCGCTCGAGGCCATCGTTGCCGAGCTGAAGGAAGGCGGCGCCAAGGCGCAAGCGCTCGAACTCGATGTAAGCCAGCCCGAACAGGTGCGCACGTGCATCCAGGCCCTGCCCCGGCTCGACGTGCTGGTGAACAACGCGGGCGTCACGCTGACGCGCTCCTTTCTCGACCAAAGCGACGAGGAGTGGGACCGCGTGCTCGACACCAATCTGCGCGGCGCGGCAATGGTCGCGCAGGCTGCGGCGCGGCGCATGAAGGCGCTCGGGACACACGGCTCGATCATCAACGTCGCTTCAATACTCGGTTTGCGGCAGGCCGGCCACGTATCTGCGTACGCCGTGTCCAAGGCGGCGTTGATCCAGCTCACCAAGTCGATGGCGCTTGAACTGGCGCGCGAAGGCATCCGCGTCAACGCGTTGGCGCCGGGCTACTTCGACACGGAACTCAACCACGACTTCTGGCAAGGCGAAGCCGGCCAGGCATTGATCAAGCGCGTGCCGTCGAGGCGTCTCGGGCAGCTCGAGGAGCTAGACGGGCCTATGCTACTGCTCGCCTCCGACGCATCGCGCTACATGACAGGTGCGGTGATCGCCGTCGATGGCGGACATCTAGTCAGTTCACTCTAGTGCGAATTCCATGAAGAACCCAAAAATGAAAATACGCTGGTTGGCCTGGCTGCCCTGATCGTTCTCGGCGCCGCTTCCGCACAGTCGTCCGTCACTTTGTTCGGCGTGCTGGATGAATCGGTCAGTGGCTACCAAAACAAGTCGGAGACCCCGTTGGGCATCACCGCCCGGGTGAGCTGCAAGGTGCTGGCGAGCAATGCCTACAACCAGAGTCGCCTTGGCTTCCGCGGAACGGAAGATCTCGGTGGAGGTTTGGCTGCCAGCTTCTGGCTCAAATCCGCGCCCGACGATGGGTCGACCGGTGGCAACGTGGCAAACTCCGGTCCCAGTATGATGGGATTCTTCAACCGCCGTTCGACGGTGAGCCTGTCGGGCGTCGCCGGCGAGTTGCGCCTCGGCCGCGACTACACGCCCACCTTCTGGAACGACCTCGTGTTCGATCCCTTCAGCGCCAACGGCGTGGGCACCAATGTCATTGCCACGGCCAACGGGTTCAGCAGCACCGGGGCGTCGGTCAGGGGCTTCCAGGCCAACAGCACCTACGTTCGCGCCAGCAATTCGGTCGGTATTTCCTGCCGCCGAACCTGGGCGGTTTCTACGGCCAGGTCATGTATGCCTTCAATGAGCAGATCAAGTACGACCCGGGCGTCTTCACGCCGAAGGCCCCGAACAACTCGCGTGCGGGCCAATACTGGGGTGGTCGCTTCAGCTACGCCAACGGCCCGTTGGACGTGGCTACTTCATATGGCGAGGCCACGATTGCCGACAACTACTTCGCAGGTCTTACAACGACGCTCGACACCTTCAACCTCGGCGCCTCGTACGACTTCGGCCTCGTGAAGCTGTTCGGAGAGTTTTCGAAAGCCAAGCTGAAGACGGACAACGATGGAATCGTTCCCATTGGCGCCATCAACGCTTCGCCGCRCGCCACAGGCTACCTGCTCGGCGCGACGGTGCCCATCGGCGCCGGGCTGATCCGGGCGGCCTACTCGCAAGTGAAGATCGATCCGAATCGCATCATCGCGCAGCTCAGCGGCGATCCGAGGGCCAGCAAGTGGGCAGTTGGCTACGTGTACAACCTGTCCAAGCGCACTGCGCTCTACGCCACATTCGCCCAGCTCAACAACAAGAACGGCTACGACCTGGCTGTTGGCAGCGTGCCGTTCGTCTCGGGTGGCGAGGGTACAACCTCGGTATTCCTCACGCATTCTGATCCCCCGCCGGCGTGCACATCGCCGTGAGGTCGGAAGTCTTCATGCGTGGATTCATCTTCCGCAGCGCGGCCAGCAGCGCCTGCGCCCGCCCGGYGCCCGGCACGTCGGTCGTGAGCTCCATGAACTTCTCACCCCGCGAGCGCCCCGGACGCCGAAACGGTCGCCGACCAATGGACGCAGCCTCCGCTGAGACTGCGTTCTGAGTCAGTCGAAGTTCAGCAGAACCTTCATGGCCTGCGAACGATCCGCGGCCAGCGCGAATGCACGCGCCGAATCTCGATACGACATCGTGGCCGAGATCAGCGGCCTGACATCCACCAGGCCCTTGTTGAGCAGTTCGACCGCCGTGGCGAACTCCTGGTGGAACCGGAAGACGCCGCGAAGGTCGAATTCCTTCGCAACGATCGTGTTGATCGGCAGGCTCATTTCGCCGCCGCTCAGTCCGAGCTGCACGATGATGCCGCGAGGCCGCAGGACGTCGAACGCGGCGCGCAGCGCCCGCTCGTTGCCGCTCGCCTCGAAGAGCACGTCGAACTGCCCCTTGTCTGCGCTGAACCGACGCAGCCCATCGGGTTCGTCGGCGACGTTGACCACCTCGTCGGCCCCGACCTTGAGCGCCTTGCTCAAGGGGTGGGCGCTCATGTCGGTGGCCACGATGTGGGTCGCTCCCGCGCGCCGCGCGGCGATGATGACGAGCGCGCCGATCGGCCCGCATCCCGTGACCAGCACCTTCTTGCCGAGCAGCGGCCCGGCCCGCTGCGCGCCGTGCAGCGCAACCGACAGCGGCTCCGCCATGGCGCCCTCGCCGTCGCTCAACCGATCCGCTAGCAGATGGGCCTGGTAGGCCTCCACCACGATCTGCTGGCGGAAGGCGCCCTGCACGTGCGGCGTGCGCATCGCGCTGCCGTAGTAGCGCATGTCAAGGCAGTGGTTCTGCAATCCCTCCTGGCAGAAGCGGCACAGTCCGCAGGGCCGGCTGGGACTGACGGCGATGCGCTGGCCGGCAGTGAAGCCGGCCACCCCGCTCCCGACCGCTTCGATCACGCCCGCCACCTCGTGACCGAGCACCATCGGCTCCTGGATCCGCACGGTGCCGAAGCCGCCGTGCTGGTAGTAGTGCAGGTCGGAGCCGCAGATGCCGCCGCAGCGCACGCGCACCAGCAGTTGGCCCGCTCCCAGTTCCGCTGTCGGCACTTCCTCGACGCGAAGGTCTCCGGGTGCGTGGATGACGAGTGCTTCCATTTGGCTTCCTCCTTGTATTGAATTCAACGCGTCATCATGCGCAGCGGCCACATCACGATCTCGGGGAAGACCACCAGCAGCAGCATGACCAGGGTCTGGGCGATCATGAAGGGCATGACGCCGCGAATGGCACCGCTCATCGGGATCTTGGCGACGCCGCAGACAACGTTGAGGACCGTGCCCACCGGGGGCGTCACCAGGCCGATGGCGTTGTTCATGATGAACAGCACGCCGAAGTACACGGGATCGATGCCGGCCTGCTTGAGCACCGGCATCAATACAGGCGTCATGATCAGCACCGTCGGCGTGAAGTCCAGCGCGGTACCGACCACCAGCACCAGCATCATCAGCGCAAAGGTCAGCAGCATCTTGTTGCCCATGAGCGGCTCGACCAACGTGGCCAACTGCTGCGGGATGTCTGCGGTGGTGATGAGCCAGGCCGAGACGCCGGCCGCCGAGACCAGGAACATGATCACCGCCGTCGTCTCCGCCGCACGGTAGAAGAGGTGGAAGAGTTCCGAAGGCTTAATCTCGCGATACACCACCAACCCGACAAAGAGCGAGTAGACCGCCGCGATCACCGCTGCCTCTGTCGGCGTGAAGATGCCGATCTTGAGCCCGCCGACGATGACCACTGGCAGCACCAACGCCCACAGGGCCTCCCGGGTTGCGACCCTGCGCTCGGCCATCGTTCGCTTCGGTTCGACCTTCACTTTGTCGCGGCCGATCGACCAGCGCCAGGCCAGCATGATCGACAGCCCCATCAGGACGCCCGGCACGATGCCGGCGATGAACAGCTTGGTGATCGAGACCCCGCCGGTGACACCGAAGAGGATCATGCCGATAGACGGCGGGATCACCGGCGCGATGATGCCGCCGCAGGCGATCAGCCCGCAGGAGCGGTTCACGTTGTAGCCGGCGTTGCGCATCATGGGGATCAGCACCGAAGCCAACGCCGCCGTGTCGGCCACCGCCGAGCCCGAGAGCGAGGCCATGATGACCGCGGCCACGACCGCCACGTAGCCGAGGCCGCCTCGGATGTGGCCCACCCAGGACATGGCCATCATGATGATC
>NZ_JBFUIU010000358.1:0-9046 GCF_056401695.1 Variovorax sp. P4_D9 | reverse complement strand
GCGGTGAGCATGCCGCGCGCGTCCGACAGCGTGACCCGGCGCCGCGACCTGGCCAGCGCCCATTCGCTGAACGAAGCGAAGCAGCCGGGCCGGCAGGGCGGCAGTGCCGAGACGCTGCGTGGCGAACTCGCCGCCATCGTCGATTGGCTGGCGGTCGATAAGCCGGCCCACAAGCGCTACCAGCCGCGTGCGGGCCTGACCTTCTGCAACATCTACAGCCATGACTACTGCCACCTCGCAGGCGTCTACCTGCCGCGTGTCTGGTGGACCACGCCGGCCATACTTTCGCTCGCGGGCGGGACGCAGGTGACGCCGCTGATCGGCAATACGATCACCGAGATGCGCGCCAACGACCTGTTCCGCTGGCTGCGCGACTTCGGTCAGGGCTTCGGCTGGCGGCGCAGCGCCACCTTGGCCGAATTGCAGCAGGCGGCCAACCAGGGCGCCGTCGGTCTGATCGTTGCGCGGCGGAAGGAGGACGGCCGCTCGGGCCACATCGTGGTCGTGGTGCCGGAGACCGGCACCGGGAGCGCACGCCGCAATGCAGCGGGCGACGTCGTCGCGCCGCTGCAGAGCCAGGCCGGTGCGCGCAATTTCAGCCGCGGCACCGGCAAGGCCGGCTGGTGGAATGGCGAGGAATTCGCCGAGAGCGCGTTCTGGATCCACCYCTGAAGTGCCAAAACGGGGTGTCTGCACCGGCCTGTGAAATGGCCGACGGGCAGAATGCACCATGAAAGCACCCCCCCGACTGCAATCGCTGATCGATGAAGGACTGATCGACAGCGTGGTACGCCAACTCATGAGCGGCAAGGAAGCGATGGTCTACGCGGTGCGCTGCGGCGACGACACGCGCTGCGCGAAGATCTACAAGGAGGCCACTCAGCGCAGCTTTCGCCAGGCCGTCGACTACACGGAAAACCGCAAGGTCAAGAACACGCGCCTGCAGCGCGCGATGGCCAAGGGCACCAAGTTCGGACGACAGGCCACCGAGGCCGCCTGGCAAAGCGCCGAGGTCGATGCCCTCTATCGGCTGGCGGCCGCGGGCGTCCGCGTGCCGGTGCCCTACAACTTCTGCGACGGCGTGCTGCTGATGGAACTGGTCACCGACGGCCAAGGCGACGCCGCGCCGCGCCTCAACGACGTGCTGTTCACGCCCGAGGATGCGCGGCGGCACCATGCGACGCTGCTGGTCGAAGTGGTCCGCATGCTCTGTGCCGGCGTGGTGCATGGCGATCTTTCGGAGTTCAACGTGCTGCTCGGCGCCGATGGCCCGGTGGTCATCGACTTGCCGCAAGCGGTCGACGCCGCGGGCAACAACCATGCGCGCCGGATGTTGCTGCGCGATGTGGCGAATCTCGGCGCCTTCTTCGGGCAGTTCGCGCCCGAGCTACTTTCGATGCGCTACGGCGAAGAGATCTGGAGACTCTACGAGCATGGCGAACTGCATCCGGCTTCGGTGCTGACGGGCAGCTTCACACGCGCGACCGGGCCGGTGGACCTCGGCGGCGTGTTGCGCGAGGTCGACGATGCGCGGGCGGAAGAGGCTGCCCGCCTCGTGCGCATGGCTGCACGATGAACCGGCGGCCGCCGGCCCCTGATCGCGCGGCAGTTGCCGTCGCGCTCAGGGCGCCGGGATGACGGCCGCGATGCGCTCGGCCATGAAGTCGTAGAACGGGTTCGAGGACAGCCGCGTCAGCGAATCCAGGCTGACGATCAGGCCGCCGCGCTCGCCGCGCACGGCGAGGGCGCCGAGGTTGACGCCGAAGTCGTCGCTGTCGTCGGGCCGGATGCCGTAGAGCGGGTCGGTGATCGGGAAGGGCAGGGCCAGGTGCGAGAGCGAGAAGACCTCGAGCGGGAATTCGAGTCCGATCGGCCGCGTCTGGACCGAGGTCGCTCCGGCCTCGGTCACCTGCTCGACGACCTCCCGACTGTGGATGTCGGCATTGGTGACCAGCGTCGTGCGGAAGCGCCGTGGGGGCGGCGACAGCACCCTGTCGGGCCGCAGGTCGCTGCCGGAGCGCAACAGCGGTCCGAACTTGACGCTGCGGTTGAGATCGAACAGCACCAGTTCGCTGCCGTTGGCCGGCAGCCGCGCATAGAGGCCGGTGACAATGGCACGGGTGCTGACCGTGAAGTCGATCAGCGACTGGAAGGTGAGGATCGGCGGCAGCTGGTCGAGCCGGCCGCCGCGCTCCTCGCGCGCCACATGGGCCTGCAGGTCGCGCGTCAGCAGCGAGGACTGGCGGGCGCCGTTGATCGGGAACGAGTTGTACTTGAAGGGATTGAACTCGGGCACGATGCCGAGCCACGCTGCCTTGGCGAAAGCCGGGAAGAACGCCGGCCAGCCGAACACCCCTGCGAAGCGCGACAGCTCGGTGATGCCGATCATCGGTGCGATCAGGATCAATCGGTCGGGCCGCGCGAGCTTCGGGTCGTCGATGGAGTCGAGCGCGTACTTGGTCGCCAAGGCACCGCCGTTGGAGAAGCCGACGACGTGCAGCGGCAGCGGCGCCGGCACGAGGCGGCGGGCTTCGCGCACCGCCAGTTGGGTCGCGGCGGACCAGTCTTCCCACTGGACGTGGGTCAGCCCGGCGGGCACGGTGCCGTGGCCCGGCATCCGGATCGCCACGACCGCGAAGCCGCGGTCGCGGTACAGCGTGGCCACGTGGCGCAGGCTGTAGGGGGAATCGGTCAGGCCGTGCAGCAGCACCACCGCGCCCTTCGGCGGACCTTGCGGATCGAGGATGTAGGAGCGGTTCCAGTCCTGGCGGAAGTGGCCCGGATAGATCGGGCTGCCGTCGAAATAGCGGTTCGAGGGGGTCTTCAGCTCGGGCGGCAGCTTCTCGGTGACCTGCTGCCGGACCTCCTCGAAGGCCGCGTTCTCGGCTGCCAGCCAGGTCGRCCAGTCGGCCTTCCCGATCTCGTCGCCGGACAGTTCGTGCGGCACGTGCGTGTGCCAGGGTTCGAGCGGGGGACCGCGCTGGACGTCGTAGGTGCGCACCGCGAGCAGGGTGACGAAAACGATGCCCAGCAGCAGCACCGTGCGCTTCAGCATCCTGGTCAGCCAGGGTCCCATTCCGATCCTTTTCCGTTCTTGTTCGAGCACGCGAGCCCGGGAATCTTGCCGCCGTGCAATCTATCACGGGGCTCCGGAGGGATCCCGAGTTGTGCTGCCTCGATGCCCAGGATGGCCGTGTCAGACACGGGACGCCCCGATGCCAGGCTATGCGGGCTGGGTCGGCCGGGGCTCGACCTCCTTCGCGATCGTCTTGCCGGCGGCCTTTTCGGCGAGCTTGAGGTCATAGGTCGCCTGCAGGTTGAGCCAGGTCTGCGCATGGCCCCCAAAGTAGCGAGACAGGCGGAGTGCGGTATCCGCGGAGACCCCACGCCGCTCCAGCACGATGTCGTTGATGCGCGTCGCCGGCACGTGCAAGGCCTTGGCCAGAGCATTGACGCTCATCGCGAGCGGCTTCAGATAGTCTTCCCGAAGAATCTCGCCAGGGTGTACTGGCCTCATGCCATTCTTGAGCATGATTGCCCCTTCAAGGTATAGGTCGCGAGGGTCAGTGGGGGTCGCAGATCTCGACGTCGATTGGCACCAGTCGTTCTAAACGTTTATCGATAAACGTTCAAGACGGGCCCGTGCCGCAGTCAGCCGGCGCCGCCCGCAAGCCGTCCCAACGTCGCCACGGCCTGCTCGGTGCGGGTGTCCCACCCGGATGGCCGTAGTTGAGTCGAAGGCAGTTCGTGAAGCCGCGCTGGGCCGAGAAGATCGGCCCCGGCGCCACGCTGATGCCTTGCGCGAGCGCCTGCCGGTGCAGCTCCAGGGCATCGACGCCCTTGGGCATCTCGACCCACAGGAAGTAGCCGCCGGCCGGCCGCGTGGCGCGGGTGCCGGGCGGGAAGTGCTCGCCGATCGCCTGCGCCAGCCGGGTCTGCTGTTCTGCCAGCGTGCGCCTGAGCTTGCGCAGGTGCYTGTCGAAGCCGCCCTTCTCGAGATAGGTCGCGAGCCCGTTCTGGGTCGGCGCCGAGGCGCCCAGCGTGGTGGTCAGCTTGGCCCGCGCCACCGCGCGCGTGAAGCGCCCGGGCGCGGCCCAGCCGATGCGGTAGCCCGGTGCCAGGCACTTGGAGAACGAAGCGCAATGCATCACCAGCCCCTGGGTGTCGAAGGCCTTGGCCGGCAGCGGCCGCTTGTCGTCGAAATAGAGTTCGCCATAGACGTCGTCCTCGATCAGCGGCAGCGCGTGGCGGGCCAGCAGCTCGACCAGCGCCTTCTTCTTCGCCTCGGTCATCATGCTGCCGAGCGGGTTCTGGAAGTTGGTCATCAACCAGCAGGCCTTGGGCCGATGGCGCTCGATCGCGCGTTCCAGGGCATCGGGCGCCATGCCTTCGCGCGGATGCGTCGGCACCTCGATCGCCTCCAGGCCGAGCCGCTCCAGCGCCTGCAGCGCGGCGTAGAAGGTGGGCGATTCGATCAGCACGGCATCGCCGGGCCGCGTGACGCTGGCGAGGCACAGGTTCAGCGCCTCGAGCGCACCATTGGTGATGACGATCTCGTCGGTGTGGACCTGGATGCCATCGGCCAGGTAGCGCAGCGCGATCTGCCGTCGCAGGCGCGCGTTGCCCGGCGACAGGTCGTCCACGGTGCTCCAGGGGTCGAGGTTCTGCACGCTCGAGGCCATGATGCGGCCGAGGCGGTCGAGTGGGAACAGCAGCGGGCTCGGAAAGGCCGAGCCCAGCGGCACCACATCGCGCACCATGGTCGACTCGAGGATCTCGCCACATGCTGTCTGACGTCGAGCGGCACGGCATCGTCCTCGGGTTGCGAGGCGGCCTCGAGCTCGGGCGGGAGCTGCCGTGCGCCCTCGGCGACGTAGTAGCCGGAGCGTTCGCGGGCCCGGATCAGGCCCTGGGCCTCGAGCAGGTAATAGGCCTGGAACACGGTCGACGGACTGATTCCGCGGCTGGCGCGGGCCTGGCGAACGGAGGGCAGCCGGTCTATCGGACGCAGCACGCCGGAGCGGATGGATTCGGCGAGCTCGGAGGCCAGGGCTTCATAGCGTGTCATGAGCCGGTGATTGTCCGGTACCGCATGGGGCCGCATACTGCCGCATGCCGCAGATCGGAAAACCGCCTGGAGACGACAACCTGATCCGCCATGGCTGCGAGGCGGCCGACTGCCCGCCGGCCTCCAGGCCCTGGGTGCTCGCCGCGGCCATCGTCGGTTCGAGCATGGCCTTCATCGACGGCACCGTGGTGAACGTCGCGCTGCCGGCGATCCAGGCAGACCTGCATGCGAGCGCGTTCCAGGCGCAATGGGTGGTCGAGTCCTACGCGCTGTTCCTGGCTGCGCTGCTACTGGTCGGTGGCTCGCTCGGCGACCACTTCGGCCGCCGCAGGATCTTCGCGGTCGGGGTGGCGCTGTTCGCAGGGGCCTCGGCGGGCTGTGCGCTGGCAGGCACGGTCCAGCAACTGATCGCGGCGCGTGCGATGCAGGGCATCGGAGGCGCCTTGCTGGTGCCCGGCAGCCTGGCGCTCATCAGCGCCTCCTATCCCGAGAAAGAGCGCGGCCGGGCGATCGGCACCTGGTCGGGCGCGAGCGGCATCACGGCCGCGGTCGGACCGGTGCTGGGCGGCTTCCTGGTCGATCGCTACTCGTGGATCTGGGCCTTCCTGGTCAACCTGCCGATGGCCGCCGTGGTGCTGTGGATCGTCTGGCGCCACGTGCCCGAGAGTCGCGGCGGCGCGGCAGCCGGCGAGCGGCTCGATCTCCGCGGTGCCGCGCTCGCCACGGTCGCGCTCGGCGGCATCGTCTATGCGTTCATCGAGTCGCCGACCCAGGGCTGGGATGCGGCCGCCGTGCGGGCCGCGTTGCTCGCGGGCCTGGCGGCCAGCGTGGCCTTCATCGCCGTCGAGCGTCGGGTGCGTTCGCCGATGCTGCCCCTGTCGCTGCTGCGGATCGGCAATTTCGGCGGCGCCAACCTGCTCACGCTGCTGCTCTATGCGGCGCTCGGGGGCGGCCTCTACTTCTTTCCGCTCAACCTGATCCAGGTTCAGGGCTACTCGGCCACTGTGGCCGGTGCGGCGCTGCTGCCGTTCATCCTGATCATGTTCGCGCTGTCGGCCTGGGCCGGGCAACTGGTCGACCGCTTCGGTCCGCGCCTGCCGCTGGTGGTCGGGCCCGGCATCGCGGCGCTGGGCTTCGCGCTGTTCGCGCTGCCGGGCGTCGGCGCCAGCTACTGGACCTCCTTCTTCCCGGCCGTGGTGGTGCTCGGCTTTGGCATGACGGTGACCGTCGCGCCGCTCACCACCACCGTGATGAACGCCGTCGGCCCGGATCTCGCGGGCATCGCCTCGGGCGTCAACAACGCGGTCTCGCGCGCCGCCGCGGTGCTTGCGATCGCGGTCTTCGGCCTCGTCATGGCGTGGGCCTTCGACGCCCGCCTGGGCGCCGGCCTGCGCGACATCGGCGCCTCGCCCGAGACCGTGGCCTTCATGCAGGCCCAGCGCAGCCAGTTGGCCGGCGCAGCGCTGCCGCCGGGCGCCGATGCCAGCGCCGCCGCGGTGCTCCGGCAGACGGTCCATGCCGCCTTCGTGTCCGGCTTCCGCTGGGTGATGGGCCTGTGCGCAGCCCTCGCGCTGCTGAGTGCGCTGAGCGCCTGGCTGCTCATCGGCCACGTCGAGGGCCGACGATAGCCATAGGTCGCATGGCCGATAGGCAATGCCTGGAGCCCCCTACACACTGCGCTCTCGAAAGGCCCGTTCACCCAAGCTCTGGCCGCAGGAGGAATGGCAATGAACCAGGGTATCCGCCGCGGCGCTCGATGGTTGCCGCTGCTCGTCGGCGTGCTGCTCGCGGCGTGCTCGCAGGGCCCCCAGCCCGGTGAGGTGCAGGACGAGGCAAAAGTCGCCGGCCGCGACGCGGCTTCGTTCCCGCACGCCGGCGAGGACTACTTCCACGACATGGACAATGGCGTCGCGCTGAGTCCCGAGGAAATCAAGGGCCGCAACATGTGGCTGGTCTGGAGCGGCGGCAACGACCGCTTCTGGACCCAGATGACCGACTACACCTTCGGTGCGTTCGACCTGCTGAAGGTGATCAGCTCGCACCCCAGCCTGGGCTACTCGCGGGCCAATCGCTGGCAGTACTTCGGCCTCGTCAACGAGCCCTGCTTCGGCAACGCCACCGGGCCCGACAAGGAGCGCCGCGGCCTCTGGCTCGATGTCCGCAGCAAGGACTGCCCGGCCGATCCGTTCGAGAACGAGAGCAAGTACCCAGGGGTCGCGGTCGGCTCGCGCGGCAAGCCGCTGGGCGACGGCACGACGCAGCCGGTGGGCTCCTTCTACGGCTGGGGCACCGGCATCGCGGGCCTGCGCCTGTTTCCGAACCCGGCCTTTGACGAGAAGGCGGCCAAGGCCTGGGACGCCGAGAAGTACTACACCAATCCGAGCTACTACAACCGCAAGGACCTGGTGCGCCCCTACCGGGTTGGCATGTCCTGCGGCTTCTGCCACGTCGGCCCCAGCCCGGTGAAGCCGCCGGCCGATCCGAACAATCCGAAGTTCGAGAACCTGAGCTCGTCGGTGGGTGCGCAGTACATGTGGGTCGACCGGCTCTTCATCTTCAACGCCAACAAGGCCGAGGGCCGCAGCAACTACATGTACCAGTTGGCCCACACCTACCGGCCGGGTGCGATGGACACCTCGCTGGTCTCGACCGACAGCATCAACAACCCGCGCACCATGAACGCGGTCTACGACTTTACGGCGCGGATGGAGATGGCGCGGCGCATCGGCCGCGAGAAATTGGCGGGCGGCGAGCTCGACAACAAGCAGTTCAACGACTTCATCGCCAGCGGGCCGCTGACCGAGTTCTTCTCGAAGGCCGATTCGGTAGTCTATACGCCGCACGTGCTCAAGGACGGCGCCGATTCGGTCGGGCTGCTCGGTGCCCTGAACCGGGTCTATCTCAACATCGGCCTGTTCAGCGAGGAGTGGCTGCTGCATTTCAATCCGGTGATCGGCGGCAAGACCATCACGCCGATCAAGATCGCCTCGGCGCAGAAGAACTCGAGCTACTGGCAGGCCACCGAAGCCGGAACACCGAACACCGCGCTGTTCTTCCTCAAGGCGGCGCAGCCCGACCGCCTCAGGGACGCACCCGGCGGCGACAAGTACCTGGGCGCGGACGCCGCCACGCTGGAGCGCGGCAAGCAGGCTTTCGCCGACACCTGCGCGCGCTGTCATTCGAGCAAGGCGCCGCCGCTGCCGGCCGCACTCGAACTCACGCCGGCGCGCTGCGCCGGGCCGGGCTATGTCGACTGCTTCAAGCGCTACTGGGGCTGGACCCAGACCGACGACTACAAGATGCAGATGCGAAAGATCGTGCAGGCGCCGGACTTCCTCAAGAGCAACTACCTGTCGACCGAGGCGCGGATCCCGGTCACGCTGCTGCGCACCAACGCCTGCAGCCCGCTGGCGACCAATGCGCTGGAGGGCAACATCTGGGACAACTTCTCTTCGCAGACCTACAAGAACCTGCCGTCAGTTGGCACTGTGACCCTGAGCGATCCCTTCACCGGCGAGCCCAAGCCCTATTTGATGCCGGCCAGCGGGCGCGGCTATACGCGCGTGCCGTCACTGATCAGCGTCTGGTCGACAGCGCCTTTCCTGCTCAACAACACCGTCGGCGATGCCAATGGCGACCCGTCAGTCGACGGTCGCATGAAGGTCTTCGACCAGTCGATCGAGCAGATGCTGTGGCCCGAAAAGCGCAAGCCCGACGCGGTGCTGGGCGCCAAGGTCGGCGGCAGCATCGACCGCACCACCGAACGAAGTGTCGTCACCATCCCGACCGGCTATGCGCCCGAGGCGCTGCAGCCGTTGCAAGGTGCCTTGCACCGCTGGCTGCCATGGCTGGTGCAGAAGGACGGCGACATCGTGCTCGGCCCGATCCCCGAAGGCGTGCCGGTGAACCTGCTGGCCAATCTCAAGCTGCGCGCCGAAAGCAATGACCTGGGCGACAAGGCCTCGCATGTGAAGGACG
>NZ_JBFUIU010000357.1:0-9086 GCF_056401695.1 Variovorax sp. P4_D9 | reverse complement strand
CGCAAAGCTCGAAGCCAACGGCGCCGCTGTCGTGGCCAGCAAGTCCGAGGAATATGCGCAAAGCCTCGAATCGGAGATTGCGTTGACAGAGAAGATGATGAAGGCCACCAACGTCACGGCGCAATAAGTCCCGCTGCCCCGGACGTGAAGGGCCACTGCGGGCCCCGCGGGATCCCATGTACCCCGTGTATGACCGGTTACCCCGATTGCGGACCTAGACGCCAGCCATACGAAGGTGTGGAGTTGGCTGCATCCTGCCTTCCAGCCATGAAGCCCAATTTAGGTCGCGATGAAACTCCGAGGGCGCAACGGTGCACTCCGGTGCACTCCGGGCCTCTGTGACGGGTGTCCGGCTGCTGGCCGCGGTGCAGACGATGAGCCTGAGCACCTTATGCCTCTTGCGCGTCCCGCACCCGCATGACGGTGGCGCGGCTGGTCTTCAGCGCGCGCGCCACGGCGGCGACCGCTTCGCCCGCTGCAAGGCGATTGACCGCTTCCTGCGCCTGGGCCACGGTCAGGGCGCGCGGACGCCCCAGCACCTTGCCCTCGGCCTTGGCGCGGGCCAATCCGGCCTGGGTGCGCTCGACCAGCAGGTCGCGCTCGAACTCGGCGACGGCCGCGATCACGCCCATGGTCATCTTGCCGGCTGGGCTGGTGAGGTCGACGCCGCCCAGCGCGAGGCACTGCACGCGGACGCCCATGCCGGCGAGGGCCTCGACCGTGGCGCGGACGTCCATCGCGTTGCGGCCCAGTCGATCGAGCTTCGTGACCACCAGCACGTCGCCCGCCTCCAGCTTGTCGAGCAGCTTGCCGAAGCCCTTGCGCTCGGACGCTGGCGTGGAGCCCGAGATGGTCTCGGTGATGACGCGGGCCGGTGCGATCGCGAAGCCGTGGAAGAAAGTAAATCCGATCCGGCCACGCGCGCCGTTTGCCTCTGGCGGCTGCTGTCGTAGTCACAGATTTAGCGTCGCAAGAAAGAAAGTAAATCCGGTACTTCGCAACCGCGCAAAGCAAATTCGATACTTCGCGAATCCAATGTGTCGAGGGCTCCGTAAGGTGTTGAATCACGAGGAGTTTCGCGCCACGCTTCTCGAGCCGGTGGACGCACCACGCCCACGAGGTGCTTCGCAGATTGAGGGCTTCAGCCCCAATCTGGGCAGACGGGGCCGACTGTTCATTCGGTCGACGATCGATCAGGTGGCTTCGCCTGGAAGCCGCCCCGGCGGTGCTGCGCCTCTGTAAGCGCCCTGTTCGCTTGAGTTCTGCATCCAAGCCTCGGCTCGTTGATTTCTGGGGTCCAGCGTGACGATGGCGAACAGTTGCTGCTCGTCGATGATGGTCAGGATGAACTCGCCCCAACAAGGGTGCGTGAGTTGGGCGATGCCGGAACAGCGGTATCACATTTACTTTCCAAAGTGGCCAACCCCTTGCTGGATGCGGCTCGCCGCGCACAAGGCTCTTCAGACCACGGGGAGTTACACTTTTACCGTCACGTTTGGAACGGATTCACTTTCTTCTACGCCTCGCGCTGACGCCAGTCGCCGCTCACATGATTCAGATGGCAAGCATATGCCGTCCGTTGGCGATCACCTCGCGACCTGAGTCTGAGCCTCGAAGCCCTCGGCGCGGCAGACATGACAGTCGCTGCGCATGTAGCGGCGATCCGAACCGCTTGACCTTCGTCAAATGAGCGACGTCTCGCTCCTGCATGATCGTTCCCCTATGGAGCTCTCATGACAATTCGCCATCTTGACCGCCTGCTCTCGCCGACCTCGGTCGCCGTCTTCGGCGCCTCCAACCGACCCGGCAGTGTCGGCGCCACCGTCTGGCGCAACTTGCGCGCGGGCAGCTTTGCCGGCCCCGCCTACGCCGTGAATCCCAGGCACTCCTCCCTGGACGGTGTGCCAGTGTTTGCAAAGGCGGCGCAACTGTCGGCGGCGCCGGACCTGGCCCTCCTATGCACGCCGGCAGACACGATCGCGCAACTGGTGGCCGAACTCGGCGCGCTCGGCACCCGTGCAGTCATCGTCATGACGGCGGGACTCAGCACGGCGCAGAAGCAATCGGCGCTCGACGCAGGGCGCCCGTATCTGATGCGTATCTTGGGGCCCAATTGCATCGGCCTGCTGAGTCCGCACATTGGCCTCAACGCCAGCTTCGCCCACACCGACGCGCTGCCCGGCGAAATCGCTTTCGTGTCGCAATCCGGCGCACTGGTCACTGCCATGCTCGATTGGGCCAACAGCCGAAGGATCGGCCTGTCTCACCTCGTGTCGCTCGGCGACCATTGCGACGTCGACTTCGGCGACTTGCTCGATCACCTGGCCAACGATGCCCGCACCCGGTCCATCCTGCTTTACATCGAGTCGGTGGAATCGCCGCGCAAATTCATGTCCGCCGCGCGCGCGGCGGCACGCAACAAGCCGGTGATCGTGGTCAAGGCCGGGCGCGCGGGCAAGGGCGTGCAAGCCGCTGCCAGCCACACGGGCGCGCTGGCCGGCTCCGACGTCGTCTATGACGCGGCCATCCGGCGCGCGGGCATGTTGCGGGTCGACACGCTGCAGGATCTATTCATCGCCGCCGAAACGCTGGCGCGCTTTCGCGGCAACCGCAGTGAAGCGCTCACCATCATGACCAACGGCGGTGGTGCCGGCGTCATGGCGGCCGACGCAGCGGCGCGCGCCGGCGTTGCGCTCGCCGAGCCCGGCGACGCGCTGATGGCACGGCTGAACGCAGTGCTGCCGAGCCATTGGTCGCATGCGAATCCGATCGACATCATCGGCGACGCACCCATCGAGCGCTACACCGCCACGCTCTCGACCCTGCTGGCCGACGAATCGACCGGCGCCGTGCTGTTCATCCACGCGCCGACCGCGATCGTGCGCAGCGACGACATCGCGAGCGCTTGCCTTCCATTGCTGCGCCGGACCGTTCCGCGCGTCATGAGCGCGTGGCTCGGGGACGCCGCAGTCGCGCAGGCGCGCCAGGTCTTCGAAGAGGCCGGCGTGCCCGACTATCCGACGCCGGAAGAAGCGGTTCGCGCTTTCGCGATGTTGCAGACCTATCGGCGTAACCAGGACATCCTGATGGAAGCGCCCAGCGCCAGCGAGCAGCCGGCGCCGGATGTCGCTGCGGCGCAGCTGCAACTCGACACGGCGCTGGCGGAAGGCCGTGATTGGCTGGGCGAGCAGGAAGCCAAGACCGTGCTCAAGGCTTACGGCATCCCCGTCGTTACGACGCTGAAGGTCGCTGCGTCGGCCGAGGCCATATTTTCCGGAGCACGCGAGGTGGGCTATCCGTTGGTGATCAAAGTCGACTCGCGGGACATCACGCACAAGTCCGATGTCGGCGGTGTCATGCTCGGGCTTCGCGATCAGGCATCGCTGGACCGCGCGGTCAGCGACATGCTGCGGTCCGTGCATGCCGCCCGGCCCCAGGCGCGCATCGATGGCTTCACGCTGCAGCCCATGGTGCGCCGCAAGCACGCGCAGGAGGTGATCGTCGGCGCTCGAATTGACAGCGTGTTCGGTCCTGTCATCCTGTGCGGCCAGGGCGGGACTGCGGTGGAGGTCACGGCGGACAGCGCCGTCGGGCTGCCTCCGCTCAACCGGAGCCTGGCGCGTGAACTCGTGTCACGCACTCGCGTGTCGCGTCTTCTGGCCGGCTACCGCGACCACCCGCCCGCGCAGATGGATGCGCTGTACGATGTGCTGATCGCGGTGTCCCAGATGCTCGCGGACTTGCCGCAACTGGCCGAACTCGATATCAATCCGCTGTGGGTCGACGAGAACGGTGCACTGGCGCTCGACGCGCGCATACGCGTCGCGGCCGCGCCTGGCGCCGGCGCGGACCGATTCGCGATCCTTCCCTACCCCACGCAGTGGATGCGCACCTATGTCTGGAACGATCGATCGATCACCGTGCGACCCATCCGTCCCGAAGACGAGGCCCAGCACCGGCGCTTTCTGGAACAACTCGACCCAGAGGATGTGCGCCTGCGTATCTTTCAGATGCGACGCGAGCTTCCGCGCAGCGAACTGGCGCGACTGACCCAGATCGACTACGACCGGGAAATGGCTTTCATCGCCGAGGCCATCGATGCGCAGGGCGTGCCCGAGACGCTGGGCGTGGCACGCACGGTGAGCGATCCAGACCGCGTTGAAGCCGAGTTCGCCATCATCGTACGCTCCGACCTCAAGGGACTCGGGTTGGGAAAGCTGATGTTCGAACAACTGATCGACCATGCAAGAAGCCGCGGCATCGGCCGACTCGTCGGCCTCGTACTGCGCGAGAACACGCGCATGCTGAGCTTGTCGCGCACCATGGGCTTCAAGGCAGATCCGATCGAGCCGGACTCCTCGGGCGTGCGGCGGATGGTCAAGACTTTGGACGACAACGGCGGGGCTTGATCCATCGCAGGAATGACGCTGCAAAGACGCACGAGCCACGCGCCCGAACCGAAGCGAGGCAGGTACAGTCCGTCGATCGATCCGTCGCGGCCACCAGGGCGGGGGTGTGACAGTCACCGATCAAGGCGTAGTCCTCGATGGGCAAGGGCATAGCGTCAGACCGCGGGCCTGGGGTTGTGCCAACCGCCGTCGGCTGCGATGAGATGGTTCGCGGCCGGCGGACCCCAGCTGCCCGGCGCGTAGAGGATCGAGCGAGGATGGTCGACCAGCACCGGATCCACAACCGCCCAGGCTGCCTCAATGGCACCCTCGCGGGTGAACAACGCTCCGTCGCCGTCCATCGCATCGCCGAGCAGCCGCTCGTACGGACTCTGCTCGTCCGGCTCTTCTTCAAGCAGGCGAAACTCCCGCTGGTCGCCGGCGAACTCCTTGCCGGCGCGCTTGACCCGTGCTCCCAATGCAATCATCGAACGCGGCGACAGATGAAAGCGCAGGTAGTTCGCATCCTCGCGCACCGCCGAGTCCGCAAACAGGTTCTGCGGCGGCCGCTTGAGGCGCACCACCACTTCGCATGCCGTCTCAGGCAACATCTTTCCCGAGCGCAGATACCATGGCACGCCGTCCCAGCGCCAAGAATCGACATGGAGCCGAACGGCGCAATAGGTCTCGACGTCGGAGTCGCGCGCCACCTGTGGCTCGTCGCGATACCCTTCGTACTGGCCGCGCACGATGTCATCGGGCTTGAATGGCCGCATTKCGTCGAACACATCCGCCTTGTGGCGATGGACGGCTTCGAAGTCCCGGCTGGCGGGGGGCTCCATCGCAAGCAGCGCGACGATCTGGAACAGGTGGTTCTGAACCACGTCGCGCAGGCATCCGGCACTCTCGTAGAAGGCGCCGCGTCCGTCGGCGCCGAATTGCTCGGTCAACGTGATCTGCACGCTCGCCACATGGTGACGATTCCAGATCGGTTCGAGGAACGAGTTGGCGAAACGGAAGTACAGGATGTTCATGATCGCTTCCTTGCCGAGGAAGTGATCGATGCGGAAGACAGCGTTTTCGGGAAACACCTCCAGCGCGACGCGGTTGAGTTCACGAGCCGAGGCAAGGTCGCGGCCGAACGGCTTCTCAACGATCACGCGTGCGTTCGCAGCAAGTCCGGCGGTGCCGAGGCCCCGAATGACGGTGGCAAAAAGCGACGGCGGTATTGCCAGGTAGTGCGCCGGGCGCGCAAGTGCACCCAGCGTCTGCTTGAGCATGGCAAAGGTGTTGGCATCGTTGTAGTCCCCGCTCACGAACTGCAGCTGCAAGAGCAGCCGCTCGAGCGCAGGTGCATCGTCGACACCATGATCGCCCTCGATGCTCGTCCGCGCGAATGCGCGAAATCGTTCCAGGCTCCACGCCGAAGAGGCCACGCCGATCACCGGCACGGCCAATGCGCCGCGTTTGCACAGGGCGTACAGCGCCGGAAAGATCATCTTGTGCGTCAGGTCTCCGGTCGCACCGAACACCACCAGTGCCTCGGACGAAACGGCCACTTGCGAAGGGATGCGGTTCATGTCAAGCCTTCAACTCTGGATCTGCGACGAGTACTTCGACATGGCCGCCGAACTCCCGCCTCATCGCCGACTGCACGCGATTGGCAAAGTCGGCCGCGCCGCGCGAACTAAAGCGCGCGTAGAGCGCCGCACTCAACACCGGCGTCGGCACGGCCTCGTCAATGGCAGCCTGGATCGTCCAGCGGCCTTCCCCAGAGTCGGAAACGCGGCCCTGAAAACTTCCCAGCGCCGGATCGGTGGCCAGCGCGGCGGCCGTCAGGTCCAGTAGCCACGATCCGATCACGCTGCCGCGACGCCAAACCTCGGCAATCTCCGGCAGGTCCATCTCGTACTGGTAATGCCCGGGCTCGCGCAATGGTGTCGTCTCGGCATCGACAGCCGCTACGTGCTGACCCACATTGGCGTGTTTCAGGATGTTCAGTCCCTCGGCGTAGGCCGCCATGACACCATACTCGATGCCGTTGTGGACCATCTTGACGAAGTGGCCCGCGCCGTGCGGCCCGCAGTGCAGCCAGCCTTGATCGGCCGTGCCTGCGCCGGGGCGGCGACCTGGGGTCGGGACAGCAGCGCCCGTGCCGGGCGCCAGCGTCGCGAACACGGGGACGAGGTGCTGCACGGCAGCCGCATCGCCGCCGATCATCAGGCAGTACCCACGATCCAGGCCGGCGATACCGCCGCTGGTCCCGACGTCGACATGGTGGATGCCTGCTTCGTGCAACGCGGTAGCGCGGCGCAGATCGTCGTGGTAATAGGAGTTACCGCCGTCCACGACGATGTCGCCGGCCTCCAGCAACGGCGTCAACTGATTCAAGAGACCATCGACCGCCGCGGCAGGAACCATCAACCAGATCGAGCGCGGTCGCGCCAGTGTCGATACCAGGTGCCGCAGCGATGCGGCGCTGGTCGCGCCGAGCGCAACAAGTTGCCCCACACCTTTTGGATGCCGACCATAGACGATGCAGTCGTGCCCGCCGCGAAGGAGTCGGGTGGTCATGCTGGCCCCCATGCGGCCAAGACCGATCATGCCGATTTGCATTCTCTGTACTCCCTTGACAAGGATTCGTACGATGGCTTCGCATTTGCTACCGCCATCACCGGCCAGACAATTAAACAATCGGCAACAGAGATGCCGATAGTTCACTTTGGGCTAAGCCCCGTCCAAAAGAACCGGCAATTCGATTCGGCACCAGTCCGAATCCATCCGACGATCGTCGTCAACACCGCGCGGCTTGGTACGGTAGCGATCAGCGTTGTCGGCTCCGGATATTCGACGAGGCATGGGTAACCTTCAACATACCGCCACTGTGAACGGTGTGTCTGTGCGCTGTCGCACGCACGATGATCAGGACCACCGCACTGCGCAAGCGCAAGGATCAGACTGTGGATACCTGCCGTCACTTCTGGCAGGCCGCTGAAGTACCAAGCGCGTCGAAGTCACCCTGCGCACTGAGGAAGGCGACTGGGCGATTTCGACGTTTCCAGTCGGCTGCCTTCGCCGCTCTTGCCGCTTCCAGGACGGGGTTTTTCGGCACTCTCTGACCCGCTACGGGGCCAGCGGACGGACTTCCGCCAAGGTCCGCATGCGCACGAGGTTGTAGGCGGCCAGCCCGCGCTACGACCTGGATCGATTTCGGGCATCATCTCGGGTATTGGGCACAGCGCCGAAGCGGTGTTGAATCGGTGCGCGCAGTGATGGTGTTGACCAACTTGCCAGAGTTGGGATTCAGGTCGGTCCAGTCATTCTCCTGGCGGATGTTCGTGAGGCGCTGGAGGATGTAGAAACACACGCCCCCTAGCCCACTTCTATGGGGACTTGTTTGTCAAGCCTTTTCAGTCAACGTTTCAATGAACAATTACTTGATTGCGTAACACCTGTGTATTGCTGAGCCGATGAGGGATTTGCATGGCATTGGTCGCGCATCGTGATCCGAGGTTGGGGTTGTGACGAGCGTTCGAGCCAGTGCCCGGACGAACTTCTATCCGTGCAGGGCGTGGACACCCTGCACCTCATGCCGCATGCGCGCGAGGCGCACTGGCAAACCCCGGTTAGCGACGCGCCCCATCTGAATTGACGGTCACTTTGCAGTGACCCTAGGCGGGCGCGTCGACCTTTGATCATCATGATGCGTTCCTTGCCAGCGTTGGAAGAGAGCTGTTCGGGACTTCAGGCAGTGGTCGGCTTGTGCAAGGCTCCGGCCGGGCGCACTCCGACGATCTGGTTACGTCGGCGTGCCACTGGCTCTATGACCACCGTATCCTGATCCCCGGCCAACGCCGTGTCCAGGACTGGGCCCGAGATTCCGTTCGCCTCAATCGAAGCCCGCATCTGCAGCGCGATCGCCCGCGAGGTTTCCCCTTCCGCGATGCGCGGCCTCGGCGGCGTCAAGCGCCAGCATGGCAACGAGGGCAGCTTCAGCGGTCGGATCGAGGTCCCTCAGGCCGAGGTAGTCCTTGGCCCACTGCTGGTGTTCGTACAGCGTCGGACGGCGCTCGTAGAGGCTGCGCAGGCTCGCGATCGTCAGCGTCGGTGCCTGCAGCACTTCGGCCACATACCGCATCGACGCCACCAGTGCCAAGCTGGAAGAACTGCTGGAGGTCGAAGTCCGTTAGGCGACCGGGCAGGGTTTCCAGGCCGACGAAGCGATAGACATACGTGGACATGACCGACCAGATCAGGCTGTCGGCGGAATGTACATCGCCGTCGTTCCGGATGCTCGATGAAGAGTGAGGAATGGCACTTTCATTGCGGATTGATACGGTCGCGAGCAATTTCCCTTTGAAGATCAACAGCTTGCGCGCGTACTTCCCGAACAGCTCAGAGAGCAGCGCCAGCGACTTCGACCTCCCGGCCATCGTCAATCGTCAATTCTGCTTCGACCTTGGAGAAAATGAACTTGCCCGGCACTCCGGTCGGGTCGGTGGTCACGCTGATCGTGTCCTTCGGCCCGAAGCTGCCGTCGAGCAGCAGCTTCGACAGCGGGTTCTCGATCCGCTGCTGGATCGCCCGCTTGAGGGGCCGCGCACCGAACACCGGATCGAAGCCGACCTTGGCGATCTCGGCCAGCGCCGCCGGCGACACCTCGAGGCCGAGGTCCATCTTGGCCAGGCGGTCCTTCAG
>NZ_JBFUIU010000356.1:0-9162 GCF_056401695.1 Variovorax sp. P4_D9 | reverse complement strand
GGCGTATCCATAGCGTGTCTTGTGATCGTCGGCCAGCGTCAGGCCGAGCGCTTCGTATTCGGGCCGATTCCATCCGGCAACGATGTTGAGACCGGCCCGTCCCGCCCCCACCTGATCGAGCGTGGCGATCTGCTTGGCCACGACCATCGGATGGTTCGCAGCGGTGTGGACCGTCGCGAACACTGTCAGGCGCCGAGTATGGGCCAGCAGGGCAGCCGCCCAGGTGACGGTCTCCAGCACATTGCCATGAAAGTCGGTTTCTCCGCCATATCCGATCCATCGGGCGATGGGCAGCATGAAGTCGATGCCGGCCTCGTCTAGCAGCACCGCCAGGCGCAGGTTGTTGTCCCAGGAGTTGTCCCATCGTTCCTCGACCTTGGTGACGGACATGCCGCCCGAGCAATTGGAGGCGAACGTGCCCAGCAGAAAGTCGGGTGTATTCAACAAGCGATTCATGGATGTTCCTTTGGTTGACGAGGGCTTGGAGGCCGAGAGTGAGAAATGGCTCCACGCTTCGCGAGCGCGAGTCGTGTGGCAATCATGCGATTTCGAATAGACTTTCAAATAGACTTTCAAATAGACTTTCTATTTGATAGAAGTATAGGAAGACGCCGTCGATCCGATGCGGGGGTTTTCCCGGATCGGGTTTCAGAGCCGAGACTGGGCGTGATGGGTCTTCGCGCCAGGACCGAAGGAGCGCACCCCGGGGGAGTGGTATGAACTTCCGCCGGCGATGCGGCGGATCGGGCTCACGGGGCGATCAGCCGCGCCGGTGGAATGTGGCGGCTTCTCGCGTCACCGATTCGTACAGCCTTTCCAGGAGTTCCAGATGGGCTCCGGAGCTGCGCGAATGCTGCCTGAAGGCGGGGTAGTGCTTGGCACCTTCCAGCAGCAACTTCTTGCGCAACTGGGCGTAGTCGTCGCACACCTTCGCACCTTCCGCCGTCGCTTCGTAGTAGACCCCGGCCCGCCCCGAGCCCTGCTTCTCGATGAAGCCCAGTTTGATCAGCTTGCGCAACCCGTACTGCACGTTGGGCACGTCCTGGCGGTTCGTGAGATGCAGCAGATCCTTGATGGTCTTCGCTTGATCGTGCATGCGAATGACGTGAAGCAGCGCGTTTTCCTGGCCGGTCAGGGCCGCGCCCGTGACGGCCGCCAGGCACTCGGCCTGCCATCTCACGAACGACTCGTAGGTGCGCATCACGGCGTACTCGAGATCGGTCAATGCCACACCGAGATCGTCCTCGGCCAGGTGCCAGTGATGCGGGGCGGTGACGCGCTTTGATTGTTCGGACTTCATCGATTCGTTCGTGGGCGCAAGTGATGGTCGAAGGCGAGTTCTGCCGCACGGATGGCGACGAATCATAGAGGAGCAGAGGCATCCGCGGGTTCGAACGGCACGCTCGGCGCCAGCGATTCACAGCCACCGCGTGAACGGCTCCCGGCTGAATGCGTCGCACTGGAGCCTCTCCACCCACGTCCGAAGTTGGCCTGACTGTAGCCGGTCAAAGCATCAACTTCTTCCCAGCAGATCGCGGCAGCCGAGGTCCTCGACGGCCAGGTGAACTCGCTCGAAGTTGTTCCACCAGATCACCGGAGGAATCCCGTTGGCATGCTGCCAGACAGGCGTTGCGATCAGCCAGAGCACGGACAGCCGGTAGTCGTCCTTCAATGCGCGCCGGCCATAGCCCTGCACGCCGCACGCCGTCAATTCATGATGGAAGCTATCCAGCAGGCGCGTCTCGAAGCGTTGCCGCAAATCGGGATACCACTGCAGGGCCATCATGCATGCCAAGTCATCCGATCCCATGTCGACGCGCCAGGCATCCCAGTCGAACAATCTGCCGCCATCCTTTGCGCCATCGCGCGGCAGGAAGCAGTTCCAGACGTGCGCGTCGCCCTGGACGATTGTCATGTGGCGATGCGTTTGGTAGCGTGCGGCCAAGCGCGGCGCGGCTTCGAACAAGTGCTCGTAAAGCGCACATCGATCATCGGAAAGCCGACCGCCCATTTCGTCGGCGAAGCGCGCAAACTGCGCCATGAGATTCTTCGTCGTTTCATCGGCAGCACTCGCATCCTGCCAGGAGCCGACCGTCACGCCGAGTCGCGAGTCGTCCCACCACGCAGCCTGGGCTCGGGCTCGCGTACGGACGATCGCCTCGCACTGCGCAAAGGTGGGTGGCAAGGGCCAGCGCGTCGCAACGGCGTGCGAGTCCGTGAGGTCTTCAAGCAATAGATGCCAGGTGCCCGTGCCGTCATCCCATTGGGCGTCGAAGCAGCGCGGCGCGATGCCCACGGGCATCGCAGGCACAAGGTCCCGATAGAACGCGACCTCGTGTCGGCCACCAACCCATGGTCCGCCGGGGCGGTCCGCCAAGCCGGCTTTCAAGATGAGCGTTGCGGGTGCACAGGCAGCCGCGTCGGCATAAACGAGGCGCAACCTGAAGATGTGTGAAAGCACGGTCGCGAACGATGCCTCGATCGACACGTCGGCCACGCAACCCCCGTCGAGTGCCCCGGACTTGAGCAGCGCCTCGGTGAGGTATGCAGGCTCGGCGGCTTTTGGCAGTGAAGGATTCGTCATGCCGAATTGTGGAGTCATTCACGAACCCGCCGAGTTCGACTCCTTGTTGGAGTCGGCCGTCGGCCTCGACAGGCATGTCGAGGCGCTGGACGCCGGCTACCAGGTGCGCAGGAGCTCCAAGGCACTGCCGCTCAGGTGCCCTGCATCCCCATCGCCGGATCGCTGACCGAGTGCCGGCCGGTCTCCACCCGACCCGCAAAGCGCCTGGACCAGGTGGTGTCAGCGTCACATACCACCTCGAAGTCGTACCACTGGCCGCTGGCGTCCAAGTCCCAGTGCCTGCCTGCATCCTCGCCACCCTTGACCTGCACGCGCCACGAACTGTCGCCGCGGTCCTTGAAGTAGGCCTTGGCGGTAACCGTGAACCAGCAGGCCCGCTCGCCATCGTTGCGCACCTTCAGGTGGATGTCGCCACGGCGCACGTCGTAGCCGACGCGAATTTCAGGCTCGGGCGCGTCGCTGGACTTCAATGTGTTCAGGTCGCCCTTGAAATGGCGATGAAATCCATTGGGGCCGAGCACCCACAGGTCGTACTTGCCGGCGTTGKCGGTCGCCACCCAGTCGTCGTCCAGCCGATCGTTGCGCTCCACCATGTAGCGGCGCGGCAGCCTCTCTAGGTTGAGTTTGTCGTAGACGTGGAACACAGCGCCGGCGTCGCCAGTGTTGGCAAAAATCAGCTTGACGCGGCCGCGCAAGCCGTCGCAACGGGCGCTCACGTGCAGTTCGTAGGGCAACGCGCGAGACGGCCGCGTGCCGGGGACCTGCACGGGCAGCAGCGGGTTGGCCGGCGGCACGATCTGCGCCAGTTGATCCTGCTGCGCGCGCAGCGCGTCGGCCTGGGCCCGGCTCTTGCGGCCGGCAAGCGTGGGCAGTCGCTCGTCGTTGGGCCGCTCGAAATTGAAGGCGCTGGTCAGGTCCCCGCACACGGCGCGGCGAAAGGGACTGATGTTGGGCTCCTTCACGCCGAATCGCTTTTCGAGGAAGCGGATCACCGATGTGTGGTCGAAGGCCTGAGAGTTGACCCAGCCTCCGCGGCTCCATGGAGAGACTACGTACATCGGCACGCGGATGCCGGGTCCAAAGACGCGGCCATCGGGCGCCGGCTGGCTGGTGGTGCCGGGCGGGGCCGGATAGTTGAAGCGCTCGAACGCCACCGCGGCTTCGCGCAGCGTGGTCTTGCCCGCCGCCGTGCCGTCCGGATTGATCGAGGGCGCCGCGGGTGATGGATAGTGATCGAAGTAGCCGTCGTTCTCGTCGAAGTTGATGAACAGCACCGTCTTGCTCCACACCTCGGGCACCGCGGTCAGCGCGTCCAGCGTCTCCTGGATGTACCAGGCGCCCTGCACCGGACTTGAAGGTCCCGGGTGCTCCGAATAGGTGGCGGGCGCCACCACCCACGACACCTGCGGCAACTTGCCGGCCTTGATATCCGCGCGAAAACGCTCGAAATAGCTGTCGGCGTTACCGAGTTCGCCCGGCATCGTGTTGGCGATCCCCTTGTACAGCGGATTGCCCGCATCGTCGCTCGCTGGGTCATAGGCGGGCGACAGGGCCTCGTTGCTCACCGGCTTGCCCGAAGCCTCGTTGGCCTGGCGGTATTGCTTGAAGCCGGCGAGAGGGTTGTCGCCGAAGTTGTCGGGCATGTTTTGGTAGACGATCCAGCTCACCTTGGCCTCCTGCAGGCGCTCGGGATAGGTCTTCCATTGGTAGCCGAGCGTCGAGGCGTCGATCGAATCCCATTCGTTGTTGACCGAAGCAACACCGGCGCCGGTCGGCCCGTTGGTGCCTGTCCACAGGAACATGCGGTTCGAGTTGGTGCCAGTGTGCATCGAGCACTGGTAGCCGTCGCACAGCGTGAAGGCATTGGCCAGCGCGAACTGGAAGGGCAGCTCGGCCTCCTTGAAGTAGCTCATCGCGTTGGCGCCCTTGTAGCGAGGCCACTGGTAGGTTCGCCCGCCATCCCAGGCGTTCTCGCCGTCGATCCAGCTGTGCGGCGTGCCGCTCACGCGCTGTGCGTTGCCCTTGCTGCCGTCGAGGTGGTAGGGCAGCACGGGCTGCCCGTTGACGTCGTTCTGCTGCCAGACGCTGCGACCCTCCGGCAACGGAATGGTGAAGCGGTCGCCAAAGCCCCGCACGCCGCGCAGCGTGCCGAAGTACTGGTCGAAGGAACGATTCTCCTGCATCAGGATCACGACGTGTTCGACATCCTGGATGGTGCCGGTGGCGTTGTGCGCAGGGATGGCCAGGGCGCGGCGGATGCTGGGCGGGAAGGCAGCGAGCGTGGCGGCGGCCACGGTGCCGGTGGCAGTGCCTTGCAGGAACTTGCGTCGTGAGGTCATGCGTATTCTCCTCGTTGATTTTGTTTGGTCAGGGCGCGTATCGGATGTCCGCCTGGCCACCGGCATCCGCCGTGCCCCCGTCGCCGGCCTTTGCCGTGCCGCTGGCTTCATCCTTCGAGGCGCCTTGCGCAGCGCTGCCGCCCAGGCCGGTGCTCGAGGCAGCCCCGCCGTCGCCGCCGCCGCAGGCCGACAGGGTTAGCACCAGGAGCAGCGCAGTGCCGATCCGCCAGAACTTCGCAACTACCTGCATAGGTCACCCCCCGTTTGCTGATGGAAGCATTAGATGCAGGGCGCATGACAGCGCCGTGAAACCGTGGTTCACGCGGCGCCTTTCGGTGGCTCGCCGCGCTGCCCGGAAAGGCGGAGCCTCGCAGATCTCCGCGATGCGGACGCTCCTTTGGTGGCCGACAGGCATCCGGGAAGGTCAGACGTCCTCAACCGTGACTGCGCCGAATGCGTGAGAGTCCAGCACGCCTTCGCTCACGAATCAGGAACGGGCGTGTTGGGAGCCGTCAAGGGAGGTCAGGACGCGCTCTGAGAGTCCCCGTCGATGGGAATCACTTGCCCCGAGATCGAGCGTCCAGCGCCAGAGGCCAGAAAGACCGCCAACGCCGCAATGTCTGCCGGGTCGACGAAGCGCTTGATCGACTGATTGGCCAGCGCCGCTGCTTCCTCTTGCGCGATGCTGCGCCCCGAAGTCGATGCGCGGCCTTCGAAGACCTGCTGCAGGCGTGGGCCGTCGACGGCGCCGGGCAGGATCGCGTTGACGCGGATGCCGAATTCCCCGAGTTCGCGCGACAGGGTCTTGGTGAAGCCGATGAGTCCCCACTTCGTCGTCGAGTAAGGGCTGCGATTGGGATAGCCAAAGCGCCCGGCAAGCGATGACATCACCACGATCGATCCTGCGGCCGACTGCTTCAGATGGGGAATGGCGGCCTGCGTCACCGTGAAGGTGCCTGTGAGGTTGACGCGCAGGACCGCTTCCCACGCATCCAGGTCCATGTCTGCGACACTCGCTGTCGGTCCTGCAATGCCGGCGTTGTTCACCAGCACATCCAACCCGCCCAGTGCATTCGTGGCCTCCTCGACCATGCCTTGCACGGCGCCACGATCGGCGATGTCGCAGACGCTGGTGCTGATGCCGGGCATCTGCGCATGCAGCTCGCTCAGTGCAGGCGCATCGATGTCGCAGACATGGACGCTTGCCCCTGCGGCGGCAAAAGCCGATGCGATGGCGCGACCGATGCCACCTGCGCCCGCAGTGATCAAGACTCGTTGGCCGTTGTGTGTCGTCATTTGAATTCCTCGTTGAATGCTGGTTTCGCCGTCGCGACTCAGGCGCAGGCAGAGCGGACGAAATCGGGCACGGGTACCGCCTTGAGCCTCCCGCTGTCGTCTCGCACACACAGCGCCCGTGTTTCTCGTCCTTCACAGATCAGGTCGTCGCCGCGCGTCACGCGGTGGCGTTGGAGGAAGACCTTGCCGCGCCACTCCTCGATGCTGGTGTGGATCTCGATGCGTTCGCCATAGGTGACCGCGGTGTGGAATCGGGTATGGATTTCCAGCAGCGGCGCACCGACGCAACCCGGCAGGTCGGCCATCGCTCGCCACGGCGGCAGCCCGCACGCCGTGAAGTAGTGGTGCGAGGCTGCATCCATCCATCGCGAATAGTTGGGGAAGAAGACAATGCCTGCGGGATCACAGTCGCCGAACTGGACGTCGACGCCGTAGAGGATGGTCTTGCTCATGGTTTCAAACTCCTGTTCCGACAGGGACCATTGTTCTTGGCTGTCCGCAGACGCACAGTCGATGCACCGACACTCGAACTCAGGGTTTTCCCCTGGTCCGACAGCCGAACAGCCGCGCTTCAGGAGAAAGAGATGACCCGGCAACAACGCGCGCATGCACCATCGCTCACCTTGGACGAACTGCTTGGGCAGTCAGCGTGGTTCATCGAACTCGACGAGCCGGCTCGAGAGCAAGTTCGCAGTGACGCGTCGGAGCGTGCCGTTGCGCTGGGCGATTCGCTGAGCCATCACGGCGAGCGGCAGCACGCCTGGTATGGCGTCCTCGAAGGCTTGGTCAAGTGGGCGATCACCGCGCGCGATGGGCGAACCGTCACCTTGGGTGGCCAATCGGTGGGCAGCTGGTTCGGAGAGGGCACGCTGATCCGTGAGGCACCGCGCCAGTCGGACCTCGTTGCGCTGCGTCACAGCCGGGTCGCACAGATCCCGTTCGACACCTTCGACTGGCTGCGCCACAACCGACCGTCCTTCAACGATTTCCTGCTGACGCAGGTGAATGAGCGCCTGCATTGGTTCATGGGCAATTTCGCGGCACAAGGCCTCTTGGACACCGACAGCCAGGTAGCCCGCGCGCTCGTGGGCATGGTGCATCCCCTGCTGAACCCACGCGGCGAACGCCACCTGCAGTTGTCGCAGGAAGAACTCGCCAATCTCGCCGCCGTGTCGCGCCAGAGCTGCAACAGCGCCTTGATGCGCTTCAAGAACGCCGGCCTGGTGCGAAGCGAGTACGGCGGCATCGTCGTGCTCGACCTACCCGGCTTGCAAGAACTGATGCTGTAGACGCTTCGAGAGGTCGCGTCGCGGCCTCGTGTTTACCCTTAGTTCAACTGTCGGCCGACCGACTGCGGCATTTCGCGCCGCCCGGAATGATGCGTGTCATGGCATGGAGCCATCACAAGGAGACACGCAATGAACCACGCAGCGTCGGCGACCCACGGGGTTGCAGACATCCACCGGCCGCTCAGGTCTACCGAGGACAAGGTCTACCGCAGGATCAGCTGGCGGGTGATGCCGATCGTGCTGATCGCCTATGTCTTCGCGTTCCTCGACCGCATCAACGTCGGCTACGCCCAGCTTCAGATGAAGCAGGATCTGGCATTCTCCGATGCGATCTACGGGCTGGGCGCCGGCATCTTCTTCGTCACATACCTGCTGTTCGAGCTACCGAGCAACCTACTTCTCGAGAAGATCGGCGCGCGCCTGACCTTTCTGCGCATCATGGTGCTCTGGGGTCTGGCCTCTTCCGCCACGGCCTTTGTCACCGAGCCCTGGCAATTCTATGGAGTCCGGCTGCTGCTGGGCATGTTCGAGGCCGGCTTTTTCCCCGGCATCATTCTGTACCTCACGTACTGGTATCCGAGCCACCGTCGAGGCCGTGTGACCGGGCTGTTCCTGTTCGGCATGCCGATCACGGGCGTTCTCGGGGGGCCCCTGTCGGGAATGATCATGAGTGGCATGGAAGGCATGGGCGGCATGCACGGCTGGCAATGGCTGTTCATCGTCCAGGGCCTGCCGACCGTCCTGCTGGGCTTCCTGCTCTACCGCCTCTTGCCGAACAAGCCCGGTGAAGCGCCCTGGCTGAGCGACGGCGAAAAGGCACTCGTGCAATCGGTGCTCGACGCCGACCACAAGGTCGACGTGAAGCCCGGCCACCACGGCAAGCTGGCCGCCGCGCTTGCGGATCCCAAGACCTACGTGCTGGCTTTCGTCTACTTCTGCTGCGCTTGCGCGGTCTACACGGTCACGTTCTGGTTGCCGACGATGATCAAGAGCCTGGGCATCTCGTCGATCGGTGCGATCGGCTGGATCACTGCCATTCCCTACATCTTCGGCGCCATCGGCGTCCTGGTGATCAGTCGCAGTTCCGACCGTTTCAAGGAACGTCGCTGGCACGTGGGTGGGACCCTGGTCGCCGGCGCTGTCGCGTTGTTCGCCACCTCCTTCCTCGGCACGGCTTTCGCGCCGGTGATGGTGCTGCTGTGCATCGCCGCGTTCTTCATCTTCGGCGGCGGTTCGCTGTTCTGGTCGATCCCGCCGACCTACCTGAGCCGTGAGGCGGCGGCGGCCGGGATCGCCGTGATCAGTTCGCTGGGCATTCTGGGAGGCTTCGTCAGCCCCACGGTGATCGGCTGGATCAAGAGCGTCACGGGCAGCATCCAGCTGGGCTTGGGCGCCTTGACCGCACTGGTCATCGTCGGCGGACTCACGATCCTGATCGCCCTGCCGAAGAGCGCCGTGCGCGTCGGCGCCGCAGACGGCCCGGCAGCCCACTAGCCGCACCAAGCGACCCGATTCCTTCTCACTCCCTTTCACCTAAGACCCGAACCATGAGCAAGCCTAAAGTCATCGTGACCATCGCCCCGACCGGCGGCATGGCCACCAAGAAGATGAACCCGAACCTGCCGACTCAGCCGCAGGAGATCGCCGACGACAC
>NZ_JBFUIU010000355.1:0-9202 GCF_056401695.1 Variovorax sp. P4_D9 | reverse complement strand
TGGAGGAGGGCGGCGGCGATCAGGCCTCGGATGGCCCGGTCGTGGACGATCAGTAGCCGATGGTCATACAGCMAACGCCTGGCATAGACCAGCAGCTGCTCGCGGTCCGCGCAGCGCGACACTTCGTCGCTGAGCAAGCGCACCAGGGCGCGCCGCTGATGCTCGGTCATCCAACGGAATCCGAGCGCTTCGCAGGCGACCCGCTGGTGGTCGAACAGGGTGCGGCCACGGCCATACATGGCGCGCAACGAGGCAATCTCGGGGGCATCGATGCCCAACTCGTGCCCGAGGTGCCGCCACATTGCCGGTGGCACGACCCGCACTGCGTCCAGCAGTCGGCCACTCATGCGCACGAATCCGATGTGCAGCGCCAGGCCCAGCTTGAGCGAGTCGCCGCGGCGTGACTGGATCAGTTCATGCTCGGCACGGCTGAAGGTGAAGAACGCCTGCAGCTCGAAGGCGCTGAGATCGTGCGGCAACTCGCGCATGCCCAGGAATGTTGTCTGCCAGCCTTGCATCGTGCGCCTCCGTCAATGGGGCACGCACGATACGCCGAAAGTGTACAGCAATCCCAAGCAAATCAAGGACTTGCGGACCGTCACCCGCGCCAGTACTGGCCTTGCGAAGCGTCACTCTGTACACCGAAAACGAGTCGACCCCACAAAGGTCGACGACGCGTTTCTGCGTCGCATGGGGCCGGTTCACTTCGGGCACATCAACTTCAGAGGTACGTTCCGGTTTGGTGTTGATAGGTATGCCCAGGCACTCTTGCGGCAAACGTCGACCACGACCGAGAAAAGGGTTTCAGGAATCTGACTCAGGTCCTATTGGACCAAGATCTTCAGGACACGGCGTCCGAGCTATTGAGCGTCCTTCCTCGATGTGAGCGTACCTATTCCCCCATATCCTCGCGTACCTCGAGCCAAACCTTCGCTGCTTCCAGGCCCCACTCAGCAGCCTCAGTCTCCGTCGCAAACGTCGGTTCGCTCCATCGCAACGGATGGTCGTCCGGGTATGGGTCAGCGTGGTACGTCGCGCACGCGCGCGGAGCGAAACGGCCGTCCGACAATTGCTGTCCATAGCCCTTGAGTTTCCATCTGCCTCTGATAAACATCATTGCCTCCTGATTTGATCCGACATCCGTCTGGCTTTCCAGTTGAAAGGTACGAAACATCCTCCGCTGCGGGCCTCTCGCGTCCTCAAGACGTGTTCTGGCTATGCCATTTTCCGAACCGCTTGATCACGGAAAAGCTCGGCGCCAACTGCGTCCATGCTTCAGGCGCCAGTGTCGATGCGCAACGTTGCAGGTTTCCAAATAGCGGCGCTTCGGGCATTTCCTTGAACGCGAATGCAATAGTGTTGCAATGGTCTGGATCATTCACGGTTACGACGCATGTCGTGAAGCTTTTCTTGATTCGCTCAAGGTAGACCGGGAAGTGCTCATGATGGGAGTGGAGGTTCGCCACCAGCACTCCGTTGGGCTCCAGCACGTCAAAGCAGTTATCGTAGAAGGAGCGCGAGCAAAGATCCCCGGGCATCCCGTTGGCATCGAATCCGTCGGCCACGATCACGTCATGGCGGTAGTGGGCGGTACGAACATAGTCGGCAGCATCCTCCTTTCTGACATGAAAACGATGATCGTCTCTGGGTACCTCAAACTCGTCGCGAAGCGCGATGACGTGGGGATTGATTTCGATCACCTGAATGCGTGAATCCGGCAGGTAGCGGTAGCAGAACTTCGCCAGCGATCCACCACCCAGACCCACCATGGCGATATGACGGGGGTTAGGCGAAAACAGCAGGAAACCCATCATGAGGCGCGTGTATGCCAGCATGAGGTCGGTGGGTCGATCGATCTGCATCCGGCTTTGAACGTCGCAGATCGAGAAATGCATGCTCTTTGAGTTCAGCGATTTGTCAACAAAAGGTCGCGGGTGCCGGTTGTACTCGAGGCGGTCTGGCATCAATGATTCAATGAGATGAAAAAATGAGAAGAGGCGCGGTGGTGCGAGCTCGGAAGGGCTACTTGTCGCTTTGGATCTCGGCGACAGTCAGGGCAGTCATGTTGAAGATGCCTCGCACAGTTGCCGACGGCGTCAAGACATGGAGGGGACGTCTCGCTCCAAGCAAGATGGGGCCAATGGTGATTCCACCCCCCGCGGCCGCTTTCAGCAGGCTGAACGAAATGTTGGCTGCGTCGATGTTGGGAAACACCAGCAGGTTGGCGTCGCCGGCTAGCGCGCTGTGCGGCATCACCGCGGCACGTTGCTTGCCGTCGAGTGCCATATCGCCCTGCATCTCACCGTCGACTTGCAGCCAGGGTGCCTGGGTCAGAAGGAGGTCGAGCGTCTGACGCATCTTGAGGGCGCTTGGCTCGTTGCTGCTACCGAAATTGGAATGCGACAGCAACGCCGCCTTGGGCATCAGACCGAAGCGCATCATTTCCTCGGCTGCCATGGTGGTGATCTGGGCGAGATGTTCGGGCGTCGGGTCGTAGTTGACCTGTGTATCGACCAGAAACACCTGCCTGTCGGGCAGCAGCAGGCCGTTCATGCATGCGTAGGTGGCGACGCCGGCGCGCTTGCCGATCACCTGGTCGATGTAGTGCAGGTGCAGCGCCGTGGTGCCCCAGGTGCCGCAGATCATCCCGTCCACATCGCCCTTGTGCAGCAGCATCGCGCCGATCAGCGTCAAGCGGCGGCGCATCTCGATCTTGGCGGTCTGCACCGTCGTGCCCTTGCGCTCGGTCATGCGATGGTAGGTCTGCCAGAAATCGCGGTAGCGGCGGTCCTGCTCGACATTGACGATGTCGTAGTCCAGTTCTTCCTTCAGGCGCAGGCCGAACTTCTCGATGCGCTGCGCAATGATCGTCGGGCGACCGATCAGCGTCGGGCGCGCGATGCCTTCGTCGACCGCGATCTGCGCGGCGCGCAGCACGCGCTCTTCCTCGCCTTCGCAGTACGCGACCCGCTTCTTCGATGCGCGCTTGGCGGCCTCGAAGATGGGCTTCATCGTGGTGCCCGAGGCGTAGACGAAGCTCTGCAGCTTGTCGCGGTAGGCATCGAGGTCGGCAATCGGCCTGAGCGCCACGCCGCTTTCCGCGGCGGCCTTGGCGACCGCTGGGGCGATCTTGATCATGAGCCGCGGATCGAAGGGCTTCGGGATCAGATATTCGGGGCCGAAGCTGAGCTTCTCGCCCACATAGGCGGCCGCCACGCGCTCGCTCTGCTCGGCCTGCGCCAGGTCGGCGATGGCAAGCATCGCCGCGACTTCCATCTCGTCGGTGATGGTCGTCGCGCCGCAATCGAGCGCGCCGCGGAAGATGTACGGGAAGCACAGGACGTTGTTGACCTGGTTCGGGTAGTCGGTGCGGCCGGTCGCCATGACGACGTCGTCGCGCACCGCRTGGGCRTCTTCCGGCGAGATCTCGGGGCTCGGGTTGGCCAGCGCGAAGATCACCGGCTTGGCCGCCATCTTGGCGACCATCGCGGGCTTCAGCACGCCGCCGGCCGACAGGCCGAGGAACACGTCGGCGCCCTCGATGATGTCGYTCARGSTGCGCGCRTCGGTCTTCTGCATGTACTGGCGCTTGTCGTCGTCCATCAGYTCGGTGCGGCCTTCGTAGACCACGCCGGCGAGGTCGGTCACGTAGACGTTCTCGCGCTTCAGSCCGACCTTGAGCAGCAGGTTCARGCAGGCCAGCGCCGCGGCGCCGGCGCCGGAGGTCACSAGCTTGACCTGGCCGATGTCCTTGCCGACCACCTTSAGGCCGTTGAGCATCGCRGCCGCCACGGTGATCGCGGTGCCGTGCTGGTCGTCGTGGAAGACCGGGATCTTCATGCGCTTGCGTAGTTCGCGCTCGACGTAGAAGCAGTCGGGGGCTTTGATGTCCTCGAGGTTGATGGCGCCGAAGGTCGGCTCCAGCGCCGCGATGACTTCGACCAGCTTCGCCGGGTCCTTCTCGTCGATCTCGATGTCGAAGACGTCGACGCCGGCGAACTTCTTGAACAGCACGCCCTTGCCTTCCATCACCGGCTTGGAAGCCAGCGGCCCGATGTCGCCGAGGCCCAGCACCGCAGTGCCGTTGGTGATGACGCCGACCAGGTTGCCGCGCGCCGTGTACTTGAAGGCGTTGACCGGGTCCTTGACGATTTCTTCGCACGGCGCAGCCACGCCCGGCGAATAGGCCAGCGCGAGGTCGCGCTGGTTGACCATCTGCTTGGTGGCGGCGATCGAGATCTTGCCCGGCACCGGATGCTCGTGGTACTCGAGGGCGGCGCGGCGCAGCTCCGCGCGCTTGTCTTCGGGCGTGGGGATCTGCGAAGTCGATTCGGACATTGGGCCGTGCCTCCTAGGACGCTTCTTGTAAAGGGCGCCGATTGTAGACCTCGATCCCGCCGTCCTGCGACGCGCACGGCGCCGAACATTCCGACTCCTCAAAAAACGAAAACCGGTTGTTCCTATCTTTTCTTCTTAGTCTTCTTATTTAAATTAGTAGTAGTAGTAAGGGCCGCGCTGTTCTGTGGACAGGGCGCATTTCTCCTTGTGTGACAAGGGTTTGCCGCAGCCCGCCGGCTGTGTGCAGCCGCGCTTCGCTGCTGTCGCGGCGAGGCGAACAACTTCGGACGAGGCCGCCTGCCTGTGGACAAGTGCCATGTTGTGCCGGAACTGTCCCCAGGGTTGTCCTTTGGGCGCTGTGGCAATATCCCGCCACGGAAAACCCCCGTGAACGAGGAGCGACCATGGCGCTGATGGATTTCATCAAGAAGCAGTTCATCGACATCATCCAGTGGACCGAGACCGGCGACGGCACGCTGGCCTGGCGCTTCCCGATGGCGGACATGGAGATCCAGAACGGCGCGTCGCTGACCGTGCGCGAGTCGCAGGTCGCCGTGTTCGTCAATGAGGGCCAGGTGGCCGACGTCTTCGGCCCGGGCATGTACAAGCTGACGACGCAGACGCTGCCGGTGCTGACCTACCTCAAGAACTGGGACAAGCTCTTTGAGTCGCCATTCAAGAGCGACGTCTACTTCTTCAGCACCCGCCAGCAGGTCGACCAGAAATGGGGCACGCCGCAGCCGATCACCGTGCGCGACAAGGATTTCGGCGCGGTGCGGCTGCGCGCCTTCGGCAACTTCAGCTTCCGCATCGGCGACGCCAAGCTGTTCCATACCCAGATCTCGGGCACGCGCGAGATCTATACGGTGGCCGACCTCGACGGCCAGCTTCGCGGCCTGCTGCTGCAGAACATCAGCAATGCGATCGCCGCCAGCGGCGTGCCCTTCCTCGACCTGGCGGCCAACCAGATCCAGTTCGCCGAAGCACTGGCGAAGCAGCTGGTGCCCGAGTTCGCCAAGATCGGGATCCAGCTCGAGAACATTACGGTCCAGAACGTCTCGCTGCCGGAAGAACTGCAGAAGATCCTCGACCAGAAGATCGGCATGGGCATGGTCGGCAACGACATGGGCAAGTTCATGCAGTACCAGACCGCGCAGGCGATCCCCAAGTTCGCCGAGGGCGCGGGCGGCGGTGGCGGCATCGCCGGCGATGCGATGGGGCTCGGGGCCGGCGTCGCGCTAGGCCAGGTGCTGGCGCAGAACCTGGCGCAGGGCTTGCAGGCGCAGCCCGCGGCGGCGCCGCAGCAGCAGCCGGCGGTCGCGGTGGTCAATCCGGCCGACGTGATGACCACGCTCGAGAAGCTCGGTGAGCTCAAGGCCAAGGGCATCCTGACGCAGGAAGAATTCGACGCCAAGAAGGCGGAGCTGCTGAAAAAACTCGTGTGACGGACAGCGGCAGCCAGCGCTACTACCGCGCGCCCTGCCCTGGTTGCGGCGCGCCGGTCGAGTTCCGATCGGCGCAGTCGACGCATGCGGTCTGCCCCTATTGCCAGAGCACGGTGGTGCGCCAGGGCGAGACGCTGGCGCGCACCGGCAAGATGGCCGAGCTGTTCGACGACTTCAGCCCGCTGCAGTTGTTCGCCGCCGGTCGCATCGAGGGCCAGCCCTTCACGCTGGTCGGCAGGCTGCAATACCGCTATGCCGGCGGCCACTGGACCGAATGGATCGCCGCCTTCGACGGCCAGCGCAGCGGCATCCTGAGCGAGGACAACGGCGCCTTCGTCTTCGCCACGCCCTTCGACCTGCAGCGCGCGGCGCCGCCGGCGGTTGAGCTGCGCGTCGGCGCAAGCACCGCCTTCAATGGCCAGAACTACACCGTGGCTTCGAACGAGCAGGTGGCGCTGGTCTCGGCCCAGGGCGAACTGYCGCGGCTGCCCGAGCTCGGCCGTCCGTTCGCGGTGGTCGAGTTGCGCAGCGAGCAGGGCCAGGTGCTGAGCCTCGAGTACGACACCGATCCGCCGGGCTGCTACCTGGGCCGTTCCGTGCAGCTCGAGGACCTGCAGCTCACCGGCCTGCGCGACGAGTCGGCCAAGGAGGAAAAAGGCCGCAGCTTCAACTGCCCGAACTGCGGTTCGCCGGTGACGGTCAACCTGGCCGAGAGCAAGAGCATCACCTGTTCGTCGTGCAACAGCATCATCGACCTGTCGCAGGGCATCGGTGGCGAGCTTCGGCATGCGGCCCAGAACGAGCCGGTGCAGCCGCTGATCCCGCTCGGCAGCATCGGCCAGCTGCAGGGCGCGGACTGGCAGGTGGTCGGATTCCAGCATCGCATGGGCGTGGCGCCCGGCGATGACGAGCACTTCGGCTGGAGCGAATACCTGCTCTACAACAAGAAGCGCGGCTTCAGCTTCCTGGTCGATGCCGAGGACGGCTGGAGCCTGGTCAAGCCGACCACCGGTGCGCCCCGGATGGCGGAAAGCGGCGCCCGGGCCACCTACCTCGGCAAGGTCTACCAGCAGCAGTACGCCTACAACGCCGAGACCAGCTATGTCGCCGGCGAGTTCTACTGGCAGGTCGAGCGCGGACAGAAGACCTTCAACCGGGACTTTGCCAGCGGCAGCGCGCTGCTGTCGATGGAGCGCTCGGCCAACGAGCTGACCTGGTCGTCCGGCAACCGGATCGACAGCGCCGCGGTCGCGGCGGCCTTCAAGCTCGATCGCAGGAAGGACATGTTCAAGCGCAGCGACGCGCTGCCGGTCAGTGCGGCCTCCCGCCTCGGCTGCGGCACCATCGTGCTGATCGTGATCGTGATCATCGTGCTGCTGATCATTCTGAGCACCTGCAGCGGGGGGAGTGGCTCGGGTGGCTCGCGCAGCGCCGGCGGCTCGTACGGCGGCTATTCGAGTGGCGGCAGCCACAAGTGATGTTTTTTTTCGGAGGTTCTCATCATGGGAATTGAATGGTTGAAGCCGAGCGTGATCTTCGGATCGCTGATCTACGCGGTGATCGGCCTGGCGGTCTTCTGGCTGGCCTTCCTGATCGTCGACAAGCTCACGCCCTATGACCTTTGGCAGGAGATCGTCGAGAAGCAGAACGTGGCGTTGGGGCTCGTGGTCGGCGCGATGAGCCTCGGCATCTGCATCATCATCGCCGCGGCCATCCATTGAAGGGGGCGGCCTTGTCCGCGCTTCCCTTGGAGCGGAGTGGCCCGCGCCCGGTCGAGATCGCGCTGCTGGCCAGCGTCTTCGTGGTCGCGGCCTGCGGGCTGGTGTACGAGCTCAGCGCGGCGGCGCTGAGCTCGTACCTGCTGGGCGACTCGGTGCTCCAGTTCAGCACCATCATCGGCACCTACCTGTTCGCGATGGGCGTGGGCTCGTGGCTGTCGCGCTACTTCGAGCGCCAGCTGCCGGCGCACTTCCTGCGCATCGAGCTCATGGTGGCGCTGGTCGGCGGCGCGCTGCCGGCCCTGCTGTTCATCGCCAACGCCTACGTCCCGGGCGCCTTCCGGCTGCTGCTCTACGGTTTGGTGCTGGTGGTCGGCACGCTGGTCGGGCTCGAGATCCCGCTGGTGATGCGGATCCTGCGGCGAAACGTCGCCCTGAAGGACCTGGTCTCGCAGGTGCTGACCTTCGACTATCTCGGGGCGCTGGCGGTCTCGATCGCCTTTCCGCTGCTGCTGGTACCGCAACTGGGGATGATCCGCACCGGTCTGCTGTTCGGCTTCATGAATGCGGCGGTGGCGGTCTGGGCGCTGTGGCTGTTCCGGCACGAACTGCGCCGCGTCGGCGCCCATGCACTGGCTTGCGTGCTGGCGCTCGGCACACTGGGGGCCGCCTTCGTCCTCGCCGATCGGATCACGACGCTGGCCGAGGACAAGTTCTACCAGGACCGGATCGTCTTCAGCGCCAGTTCGCCCTACCAGCGCATCGTGGTCACGCGCGGCGCCGCCGGGCACCGGCTGTTCCTCAACGGCAACCTGCAGTTCGCCGAGCGCGACGAGTACCGCTACCACGAGGCGCTGGTGCATCCCGTGATGGCGGCCCACGGCGCGCCGCGCAAGGTGGCGGTGCTGGGCGGCGGCGACGGCATGGCGGTGCGCGAGATCCTCAAGTACCCATCGGTCGAGCGAGTGACGCTGGTCGAACTCGATCCGAACATGACCCGCCTGTTCCGCGAGCACGAGACGCTGGCGGCGCTGAACGGCCATTCGCTGAGTTCTCCGAAGCTCGCGATCGTCAACACCGACGCCTTCCAATGGCTGCAGCAGGCGGGCGAGGTCTTCGACGTCATCGTGGTCGACTTTCCCGACCCGACCAATTTCGCGATCGGCAAGCTCTACACGAGCTCCTTCTATGCATTGCTCGACCAGCGGCTGGCGGCGAGCGGCTACGCGGTCATCCAGACCACCTCGCCGCTGGTGGCGCGCAAGAGCTTCTGGACCGTGGCAACGACCATCGAATCGGTCGGGCTCACGGCCACGCCCTACCACGCGCATGTGCCGAGCTTCGGCGAGTGGGGCTACATCATCGCCAGCCGACGGCCGTTCCGGATGCCCGAGGCACTGCCGCAAGGATTGCGCTTCCTGTCTGTGCCGACGCTGCCGCTGCTGTTCGACTTCCCGCGCGACATGGCGCGGGTACCGGCCGAAGTGAACCGGCTGTCGAACCAGACGCTGGTGAGCACCTACGAGCACGAGTGGGGGCGATGAAGCGGCGCGCCTTCCTGGGCCTGCCGGCCGCCGCCGCGTCGATGCTGGCGGGTTGCCAAGCGCGGCAGGACATCGACGGAGGCTTTACCGGCATCGACCTCGCGCGGGGCCATGCATGGCGCGATGGCACGCTGTCGGCCGGCGCCGCCCCCGACGC
>NZ_JBFUIU010000354.1:0-9215 GCF_056401695.1 Variovorax sp. P4_D9 | reverse complement strand
GGTATGAGGTCAAGAGCGAAGCTTTGCCTAGCCATGAGTGAACGGGGGCTTCGCCGGCGCACGCCCGGACGAGAGTTTGGCTGCAGACAGCAGCTTGACCTCGTTTGCCTGAACCCTGAGGCTGCCAGCATCGAGCAGACGTAGCCATGTCATTGAAGTTTCTTCGGAAGTTCGCGAGCGTGGCATCCGGATGGTTTTTGACACCGCAAGAAGCACGATTCGCAGTGGACAGCCTACTTATGGGGTCAAGCAGACCTGAAAGGCGTCGACGTTCGTCCCGCCGACGCTTCGCGCCCCTGCCGCGCGCCGATGCGGGATCTGTCTCCTTGGCGATATTCCCGTTACGATGGCGCGAGCCAAGCGCCCCGAGCGCCGAAAGTCATCCACCCCCCGTGAGGATTCGATGAACTTGTTGCGCGTCCTCTCCCCGCTGCTCTTGGTCTTGCTGGGCGCCTGCGCCAGTCGACCGGTCAACCCGCGCATCACGCACACCGACCCACATACGGGCTACCGTCTGGAGGTGCGCCAGGCGGAGGTCAAGAACAAGGACAACCTGGTGGTCCTTGCTTTCTCAGGAGGGGGCACGCGGGCCGCCGCGTTCTCATATGGCGCGCTCGAGTTCCTGCGGCGTACCGAGATCGAGGGAATTGACGGAAGGCGTGTGCGGCTGCTCGACGAGGTCGATGTAATTACCGGCGTATCGGGCGGAAGCTTCACGGCTCTTGCCTACGGGCTCTACGGTGAGCGCCTGTTTGCCGACTACGAGCAGCGCTTTCTGAAACGCAATGTGCAGGGCGAACTCATCGCCCGCTTCTTGAGCCCAATGAATTGGGGAAGGCTCTGGTCGACGGGCTGGGGTCGCTCCGAGCTCGCGGCCGAGCTGTACGACGAAATCCTGTTCGACCATGCGACCTATGGCGATCTCGTGCGTGGCAAGGGCCCGCTGATCCTGGTGTCCGCCACCAATATCACGACTGGTTCGCGCTTCGTCTTCAACCAAGGCATCTTCGACGTCATTTGCTCGGACCTCGATCCAGTGCCGTTGTCGCGCGCCGCTGCGGCCTCTTCGGCCGTGCCGGTTGTGCTCTCACCCGTAACAATCAACAACTACGGCGGCACGTGCCACGCGGCCCTGCCCGACTGGGCAAAGCTGTTCCTCGACAAGGACAATCCGCCGCGGCCCGAGGCACGAGTTGTGAGGTCGCTCAAGACCGGGCTGGTTTATGGCGACAGCGAGGAACGGCCCTATCTCCACCTCGTCGACGGCGGCGTGTCGGACAACGTGGGTATGCGTACCGCGCTCGATGCGTTGCAAGTCCTCGAAGCGCTGCAGAGTGCCGGCGTGCCGTCGCCGCTCGACAGCGCGCGCAGAATTGTCGTGTTCGTCGTCAACTCACTGTCGTCTCCACCCACTGATTGGGACCGGTCCGAGACGCCCCCCGGCACCGCGAGCATCCTGCTCAAGTCTGCCGGCGTGCCGATCGATGCGTTTTCCTACGAGACGACCGAACTGTTGCGCGACACCGCAGCACGCTGGGCGACGTTGCGCCTGCTCGGCCAATCGGCCGCCTTTGCGGGCAACAAGGATCCCAAGGTGGACGCGGCTCTCCGCGTACCGGCTGCAGAAATCTATGCAATCGACGTGTCGTTTCCCGCGCTGAAGGACAAGTCGGAGATCGCCTATCTCAATCAGCAGCCGACAAGCTTCGTGCTGCCCTCGGATGCGGTCGATCGCCTCCGCGCCGCAGCGGGGACGATCATTCTCGATTCACCCGAATTCAAGCGGCTGCTGAAGGATATTGGCGCGCGAATCGTCCCTTCGCAGGAGCCGTCGCACTGACCCATGAAGAGCCTCAGTCGACGCTTTTGAGGTGCACCCGATCCGACTTGCCTTGGGTACTGAATCGTGACAACATGAACAAGACGCAAAATCGCCAAAAGCACCACGCGTGTTCACGAACAAGCGGGTCGCGAAAATCGGCTCTTGCGCCAGGCTTCCGAATGGCGGGAGTGGAAAGTGGCCTCCAAAATCAACGGTGCCGTTTTCCGGTGGGAGTTGGCCACGAGTGAAAGGCCATCGGGTATGAGTCCGCAAGCGTTGGCAACGATCAGATGGCAGTGGCGCTACTGCATCTCAGTTGCGCGCATGCTTGTCCTTGCCGCGGTGCTGAGCGCCTCAGGAGCACATTCCGAAGCACAAGTCGGTGACGCGAAATCGATACTCAAGGCGATGTCCGACTATGTGGGCCGACTGGAGACGATCGAGTACACGTTCGACAGCGACATCGAAGTCATCACGCCGGAGTTGGAGAAAATCCAGTTCACCAATTCTGGCGAGGCGTTGCTGAGACGCCCTGACAAGCTGCGAGCGCACCGCGTGGGAGGGCACGCGGACGTGGCGCTGTACTTCAACGGCAAGACCGCAATGATTTACGGCAAGAACATCGACGGCTACGCGCAGTTCGATGCGCCAGGCACTGTCGACCAGCTGATTGCGGGCCTGCGCGATGGCCATGGCATCTCATTGCCCGGTGCGGACCTGCTCATGTCGAACTCCTATGACGGCCTCATTGCCGGGGTTCTCGATGCCAAGCGCATTGGCTACGGAATGGTCGAAGGGCGCCTGTGCGAGCATCTCGCGTTCCGCAATTTCGACACCGATTGGCAACTCTGGGTTGAGGCGGGTGATCGTCCTTTCCCTCGCAAGATGGTGATCACAAGCAAGACCATGAACGCCGCGCCGCAATACACGGTTCGCGTCAAAAGCTGGAAGACCGATGTTGTCCCAGCGCCCAATGCATTTGTATTCAGTCCCCCGGCCACGGCGCGAAAACTCGATCCCAACGACCTGAGCGAACTCGACGAATTGCCGTCCGGGGCCCCACGCTAGGAAAATCTATATGACCGACTTCGCTCGCAAATTCATGCTTTCGCTTGGTTTGGCTTCGCTCGGATGGCTTGGCGTTGGCGAAGGGGGCTTGATGGCCCCCGCGTATGCGATTGCCGGTGCGCCGGCGACGCCGGTCAGCTATGCCGGTGTGGCCAGACGTTCCACCGTGGGTGCGGGAGCACCCGGTGTGGGCGTCACGCCTCGAGCCGGGGTGGGAGCACCTGGCGTGGGGGCAGCTCCTGCGAACCGGGGCGGACCGGTGAATAGAGTTGGCGTGCGCTGAACGCTGAATTCGGCTAAGGCATCCGACTGGCCATCGGGCTAATGATTTTCTCGTCAGCGGAGGATCCATGAAACCGAAGACGACAGGGCAAATTGCACGACTCCTCGCGGGTGGCGCGGGTGCCCTTGCGTTGGTAATGGCCGCAGCGCTGCCTGAATCGGCGGTCGCACAACCCACCGACATCGACCCGCAGGCCGAGAAGCTTCTCAGGGCATCGACCGATTTCCTCGCAAGCCAGAAGCAATTCAGCCTGGTGACGCGCAGCACGCTCGAGATCGTGCTCGATTCGGGTCAGAAGATTCAGTTCGACCATACGCTAAGGCAGTCGGTTCAACGGCCGAACAGGCTGCGGGCCGAGCGCGTCGGCGACTTGGTGGACCAAGTCTTTTACTACGACGGCAAGACGCTCACTCTGTACAACCCGGGTGGCAAATACTTTGCGACCGTCCCGGCGCCCGGCACGCTGGAAGAAGCGTTGGAGTTCGCACGGGTAAAGCTCGACATCGTTGCCCCGGCGGGAGACTTCATCGACAAGAATGCGTATGAGATCCTGATGACGGACGTGAACTCCGGCTTCGTGGTGGGCAAAAGCATGGTGGAGGGCGTGCGTTGCGACCATCTTGCCTTCAGGGCCCCCCAAGTCGACTGGCAAATCTGGATTCAGGAGGGCAAGCAGCCACTGCCCCGGAAGTTAGTCATAACATCGAGGGATGTGGTCAATGCGCCCCAGTTCGAGGTTACGGTCACGAAGTGGAACCTCAACCCCAGGTTCACCGCCAACGAGTTCAGTTTTTCGGCTCCGAGGGGCGCGAAAAAGGTCGAATTCTTGCCCTTTGGTACCGGCGCCCCCCGTACAAAGTGAGTGCGAAGGAGCCCACCATGAACTACAGGCCATTAAAGTGGCTCGGCCTCGGCATTTGCTTGCCTCTTCTGATGCTCGTTGATCTGTCGCCCGAAGCACCGTCTAGCCTGCGCTTTCCACGGGACGCGCAGGCCATCGTTGGCGCGCCCCTCACGCCTGCCTCCGCTGCCGGCGTGGCACGGCGCACGACACGCCGCGTGGTGGTGGGAAGCGCCACGACGGCGGCGGCAGTTACTTCGCAGCAGCAGGCGACGGCCCAACAGCAGGCCGCGACCGCCCAGCAGCAGTCTGCAACCGCGCAACAACAAGCGGCAGCCGCGCAACAACATGCGGCGGCCGGGCAGAAGGCCCAGCCGGCCCGGCCGGCGACTCCTTCCGTGGCACAGGCGACTGGCGCGCCGGCCATCGGCACCATCGTGCCCGCTCTCCCCGCAGGATGCATTTCGGCCCCCAAGAACGGCATTGAGTACCACAAGTGCGGCAGCGTCTACTACCGCGGCGCGTTCCAGGGCAACGACCTTGTCTTCGTTGTGCAACAACCATAGGGCCCCGTCTCGCGATCCGGTGATGCGCGGCATCGCGGCCCTTGGCGCCTGCCCCATCTTCTTGTTCCGTTTCGCGGCATAGCGCATGTGGCTTTCATCCCGGGGTCGAGTGCACGGCTTCGGTCGCGTAGCCGGAGCGACTGGATGAACATTTTGAAGAGGCCGGCGCTTGCGAAGTCTTTAGGGCTTGCGAGCGCCTTCGCATGCTTGCCAGCCGCGGCCCAAACAACAGGTGCCGCGGACATCTGGAACWACGAGATCACGCCGTACTTCTGGGCCACCGCACTCCGCGCCGACGTCAACACGCGCCAGTTTGGCACGCAGAAGCTAGACGTCCCCTTCTCGGACATCGCTTCGGCACTGAACTTCGCCGCCATGGGCACCATCGAGGCGCGCAAAGGGCCGTGGGGCGGCTTGATCGACGTCCAGTACGTGAAGCTCAGCGCCAGCAGTTCGCCGGTGATCGCACCTTTCGCAAACCTCGACATCACCTATGAGCAGCAAATCTGGACCCTCGCGGGCTTCTATCGCTTGGCGGATGGGCCGGCTTCGGTCGATGTCCTGGGCGGTGCCCGCTACGTTTACATCCAGACGGAGGCGAGCGTCACCACCGTCTTCGCGCCTGTAGGACCCAGCCCCAGTACCAGCAAGGGCCAGTGGGAGGGCATCGTCGGCGTACGCGCGCAATATCCGATCGATGCCAAGTGGTCGCTGCTGGGCTATCTTGATGTCGGCGGAGGCTCGACCCTCAGTTGGCAGTTGATCGCCGGTGCGAACTATCGCTACTCCGATGAGACGACGGTGAAATTCGGCTATCGGTATTTCAGCTTCGACCGCGGGGACGTGCCGGTGGGCAAGGCGAGTTTGGGTGGCCCGTACGTGGGCGTCGGCTTTCGATTCTGAACAGGCCCTTGCCGACGCAATGCCGCGGCCCGCTGCCGCGTTGTCGCACAGAGCCACTTCGGCGCAAAATGTGGAGTGAGGGATGAGAGCGTACGGTCATCGCTTGAAGCCCGCAGTCTGACGTTGCAGAGACTGATCGGGTCAACCGAGCCAACGAGTGGAGTTCGCACCATGAAAAAGCTTCATGTCGTCAGCGTGGTCCTTTTCAGTGTCGGACTGTGGAATCTTGGCTCCGATCTGGCGCATGCCCAGCGCACAAATCCCAATCGCGACGTGTACTTCGGCCAGACGCATGTTCATACGAGTTGGTCCTTCGACGCGTTTGTGTTTGGCAATACGTTTGCTGGGCCTGAGGAAGCTTACAAATTTGCCCTCGGACAGCCCATCAAGCATCCGGGCGGCAACATGGTCAAGCTCAAGCGGCCGCTTGACTTCCAGGGGGTCACCGACCATTCGGAGTACATGGGGGCGATCATTCAGGCGAACACGCCAGGCTCATCCATCAGCAAACTACCTATCGCGGAGAAGCTGAAAGTGGGCGGCCCGGCGGACGTGCAGCGGGTCTACCTTTTTCTAGCCCAGTCCCTCATTACTGAGCCGATCAAGGAGCTCACGAGCCCCGAGGTGGCCGGCACGGTGTGGAAGGACATGGCGAGGATCGCGGACAAGTACAACCAGCCCGGCAAGTTCACCACCTTCGTTGCGTACGAGTGGTCTTCGACGCCAGACAACCGGAACTTGCATCGCAATGTGTTCTTCAAAGACTCCAAGAAGGTGCCCGAGTTGCCTTTCACCGCGATCGATTCGGACCATCCCGAGGATCTTTGGACATGGATGGACGGCCAGCGCAGGGCTGGCAACGAGGTCCTTGCGATCTCGCACAACGCGAACCTGTCTGATGGCGCCATGTTTCCCGTGGACGTGGACGGCAAAGGGCGCCCCATCGACGCCGCATGGGCGGACACAAGGATGCGCAACGAAATGCTGTCTGAGATCCAGCAACTCAAGGGCGCTTCGGAGACACACCCGAGCCTGTCGCCGAACGATGAATTTGCGGGTCACGAAATACTTTCCTACTTGCTGGGCGGAGCCGACCGCGTGCCGAAGATCCACGGCAGCTACATTCGCGAGGCATACGAGAACGGCTTGGCAATGCAGGCGACGAGCGGCTACAACCCCTACAAGTTCGGCATAGTCGGTGCGAGCGATACCCATAGCACAGCAGCGCCTTACACGGAAAACAACTTCTTTGGCGGTCACGGCCTGATGGATGCCACGCCGAAGGCCCGCCTGGGTGGACATGAGACCGCGGGAATGACTTCCGATCGATTTTCCACCTCGGGCTTGGCGGGCGTCTGGGCGGAGGCAAATACGCGCGAAGCGCTGTTCAATGCCATGCAGCGCAAGGAGACCTTCGGCACGAGCGGCGTGCGCATCAAGCTGCGCATGTTCGGAGGCTGGGATTTCAAGCCCGATGTGTTCAAGCAGAAGGACTGGGCCGCCGTCGGCTACGCGCGGGGCGTGCCCATGGGTGGCGACTTGCCTGCACCTGCGGCCAAGGCGCCATCGTTCATCGTCCAGGCTTTGAAGGACCCTGACGACGGCAACCTCGATCGCATCCAGATCGTCAAAGGTTGGACCCGCAGCGGGCAGACCTTCGAAAAAATCTATGACGTCGCCTGGTCGGGCAGTCGCAAGCGCGACCCGACCACCGGCAGGGTGGCGGCTGTGGGCGATACGGTGAACGTCGAGAACGCTTCTTACACGAACACCATCGGCGCCGTCGAGCTGAAGACGGTGTGGACAGACCCAGACTTTGATCCGAGCCTGCATGCCTTCTACTACGCGCGGGTGTTGCAGATTCCGACGCCGCGCTGGACAACTTACGACGCCAAGACCCTAGGCGTGGCTCCGCCTCGCGGCGTGCCTGTGACTGTGCAGGAGCGCGCATGGTCGTCGCCCATCTGGTTCACGCCGACCGCCGAGGATGCGAAGAGTGCAAAGCCGGGTGGTCTGGCGGCGGCCGACCTGAAACAGAAGGGTGCGATCGCGCTCGACGACGCAGCATTGAAGGAACTCATCGTGGGCAAAAGCGTGGCCGTGCGTAACCTCGTGACCGGCCAGCGCTTCGAGATGCTTTACGGCGCGAACGGTCGCCGGCTGATCACGAGCATCGACGGAAAGCAGCCGCTCGCGGGTGAGGTTGGCGACGTCATGCACAGCGGCGATTTGGGCTCGCCGGCGGCCTACACCATCAGCGGCGGACGCCTCACGACGAACATCGGCGGGACGCCGTTTGAGGTGGTCGTCTACAAGTTGGGCGAGCAGTACATAGCGTCGCGCAGCAATGAATTCGGTTTCGCTAACTACGAAGTGGAGCCCTTGAAGCGATGAGCGAGCCGGGGCGCAACAACCCTTCGCTGTCGCGACTGAAGCGGTGGTTGCGCGAACCGCTGCTGCACTTCCTGTTGGTTGGCTTTGGGCTTTTCGCTCTCTACGGTGCACTCCACCCTCAGGCCGGAGATCCTGTGCGCCCGAACCGCATCGAGCTGACCGAAGATGACCTGCACCAGATGGTGCTGGTGTGGACTGCGCAATGGCGGCGACCGCCCACGTCGGCGGAGATGCATTCGCTGATTGAAGCCAAGATCCGGGAAGAGGTCCTCGCTCGAGAGGCGTTGGCACTCGGCCTTGACCAGGGCGATGCCATCGTGCGCCGGCGCCTTGCGCAGAAGATGGAGTTTCTCGCCGAAGACATTTCCGGCGTTCGCGATCCAGGAGCCGCGGAACTCAAGGCATGGTTCGAGGGCCGGCCGGAGCGGTTTGCGCTGCCGGGCCGCGTGGGCTTTCGGCACCTGTACTTCTCGCCGGATCTGCGCGGCCCAGACGCACGAGCCGCGGCGGCGGCTGCGCTCGCGCAGCTCGAAGGCGTGCCTGCGGATGGGCCCAGCGTCAGCACGGCGGGGGACCGCTTCATGCTTCAGGACTACTACGCAGACCGCGAGCCCGAGCAAGTGGCAAGCGTATTCGGCACCATATTCGCGGAGGCACTGTTCCGCCTCAAACCGGGTGCCTGGCAAGGGCCCGTCGAGTCGGGACTGGGCTGGCATCTCGTGTTCGTCGAATCGATAGCGCCCGCACACGTGCCCACCTTCGAGCAAATAGAGGCAGACGTGAAGGCTGAATGGCTCGGCGAGCAGCGCGCCGAATCGAAGCGCAAGAGATTCGAGGCCATGCGCGCGCGCTACGAGGTGAGGTTGCCGGCGTCTGTCGGAAGGTCGCCGTGATTCGCAAGTGGACGCGGCCGCGGGGCATGGTGGTATGGCTGAGATTCGGTCTTGCGTTTCTGCTCCTGTGTCGCCTGGGCGTCGCATGGGCGCACGATTCGCGTCCCGCCTACTTGGAGATCAACGAAATTGGCACCGGGCACTACGAGGTGCTGTGGCGCACGCCGGTGTTCTCGGGGATGCCGCTACCGGTTGAGTTGCGCTTCGCAGAGGGCACCCGCAACATCATCGAGCCCACCGTGCGAAGGCTTCCGGACTCCTTGCTCGAACGACGCTTGATCGAAGTCCCCGGCGGCCTGCCTGGCAAGCGCATCGAGATCGTCGGGCTTCAGGCCACGATCGCGGACGTGCTGGCGCGCGTTCAACTTCGCGACGGTCAAAGCTCGACCAGCCTCGTCCACCCGTCACAACCGTGGCTGGAGGTGCGCGCCGCACAGGGGCGAGG
>NZ_JBFUIU010000353.1:0-9217 GCF_056401695.1 Variovorax sp. P4_D9 | reverse complement strand
CAACGGCTACGTCAGCTCCTTCCAGAGCTGGACTTACGCGCGGGACGCGTTCGACAAGTGGTCGGCCCTGTTCGCGCGAAGGTTCAGCGAATTGCGCGCCACGGCTTCCTGAGCCGGGGGTGCACTTCTGGAGTTGTGCAGGCTCCCCGGTTGGCGTGGCTGCCTGGTGCTGGACCTTCTCATGCCGTTGATGAACGGGCTCGCGCTGCAGGAGCGCCTGCACGAGATGGGCGTCTTCCTGCCGATGTGTTCGTCAGCGGGAGCGTCGAGATTCCGACACCCGTCCAGGCGGCAGTTGCTGCCGGACGCTATCGACAAGGCCCTGCGCCGGGATTGCGCCTGAAGGGGGTGCCACCATCGATGTGGCATTCCGGCACTGGTCGGGCCAGGCTGCATGGCCCAATTCTCAGCGCCGCGAGGCGTCGGCAGCACCCGCCCGGTCTCCCTAGCCGCGGCCACCATCGACGAGCATTTCTTCATCTGGGAAAAGGATCGCCGCACCGCCTTCTGCGGGACCGGCCCCGCCCTGCCGCTGACCCAACGATGGGCGAAGGATGACCAGCTCAACGGGACAGAGCCCGGCAAGACCCGGCCCAGCTACCGCGTCGCGATGGATCCGCATCTCACGACCAGCATGGGGCGGTCCCTCTGTCGAAGTTGCATTTCGGAATCGATGTTGCGCCGGAAAACCCAAAGCCGTTCGACTCGCTCGTCGCGGTGAGCTGAAAGGTCCCCCCCGTAGCGGTTGTTGTGAGTCGTTTTCCGCCGTACCAGCTGTGCGTGGTGCTGCCGCCGAACGCTTTGTCGTGGGTAAGCCCGCCGATTCCGTCCATCGTGCGACCGCCCCAGGCGTTCGCCCGCGCCCAGGCCGAAGCGGATGTGTAAAAGCCCGCGGTCAGTAGGTCAGTAGGACCGCGCCGAGCAAGGGAKGGATGGCATTCGCTGGTTGCCCTGGCGACTGACCCTGCGTGAGGGTGATCAGCTGCCGATTTGTCTCAATGCAGGTCAGCCGCTGCGCCGCAGCATTTCTTGAATTTCTTGCCGCTCCCACAGGGGCAAGGCTCATTGCGTCCCACCTTGGATTGCATCGACTTGGCCACCTTGCGCTCATAGACAGCGAGTCTGAGCGGTAGCCAGTGAGCATGCATGTCCAGGACAGCTTGCGGGATCTGAAGTGCTAGCTCCGCCCGCATGGCCGGCGTCTTGGTGAGCTCGTCCTGATCCACGGAGAAGTCATCTTCGCCAAGCAGGCCGATCGGCCTGAACCAGGCTTGGCCTTGGGGTGTCGACAGCAACGGCTGCCAGTCATTCCAGCAAAGCCTCATTCCCGCAACAAAGCCGTAGGCCCATCCTTCGGCGTCGTCGTACGCCTCCCCGCCGCTGTCGTATGTCATCGTTGTCCAGCATGGGCAGATCTCGCTTGGGTCAGCTTCCAGTCCAGCAATGATGCTGTTGAAGTGGCGCATGACCAGTCCCAATACGTGATTCAACTGTTCGATTGAATCCATCGGAGGCATCATCTCCTCAGTACCCCAGATCTTGGGGAGCCACTGCTTTGGATGCAGGGTTGTCGGGCCGACCGCTGCGTGCAAGAACCCATCCATGATGCCCAGCGTCATGACCTCTTCCGTGTCCACGTCATAGAGCAGGAACCGGTCAAGTTCGTGGAACTCGTCCTCGGACAACGGGGCAAATGGGGTGGTCATCGATTGAATGTGGGATCCGGGAACGACTGACATTCTCGCTCTCCGCCCCCTGACAGAAATCATCTAACCACCCGGGATCCCCATACCCCAACGGTCATCTGGGCACAAGGGGCGTGGTCAACAGAGCGCTTACGTTCAATCGCCGCGACGGGCAACAGAGTGGCGGCGAGACCGAGACCGCGGCGCCTGAAGAAAACCTGCCGCGCTACAAATACAGTGTCACCACCTCGACCACCGAGCCCCTCGACATCACCGGTATCGCCAGCAAAGCCCAGGAGCCGATCGATGCTGCCGCAGCAGCCGGCGCTCCCGATTCATCGGCTGGCCAGTCATTGATCACGGGCGTCCCGCTGCTCCACGCCTTGACGATCGATCCCGTCGGCGCCGAGAGGGGCAGCGTGGCCTCGATCCGTGACGCCCCGCCGTGCAGTTCGCTGAATGCGAAGACTCGCCGTAGTTGGGCCTGGGGCTCGTCCAGCGTCCATTGCTCGATGCGTCGAGCCAGTGGCAGTTCAGCACCGGCGAGGAAGGTCACGACATGGCACTCTTCCTGCTGCGACGCGAACGGTATGGCCAGACCACGCTGCAGACCGGCTGCTGCGGCCTGTCGAGTGCGCACGAAGCGCCCCGTTGAGGCCGGCAGATCATCCAGAAAGACGGCATGGCCGCTCAGCCACGCCTGGCCCGGGAGCCCCGCGCCACGCTGAAGATGGGTCTGCCGCGTTATCGTCTCGAAGGTCTGGGCGCTCTGCCCGAAGGCACCGTCGACGAGGGTCATTTCGCCGCGACCGCCGGCGTCGTCGCGCCAAAGCTCGAGCGCGCCACTGCCCTTGGCCTCATGGCCACAGAAGAGCACGAGCACCGAAATGAGGCGGTCGTGCACGAAGCTTGGCAGCGCAATGGCACAGGTCAGACCGGCAGCCCTTGCCGCGGCATTGCGACGGAAGAACGAGCCTTCGAACTGCGGCAGCAGTATGGGCCTGCGCTCCTGCCAGGCGCGCCCGGGCAGTCCCTCACCGCGGCCAAAGCACAGTTCCCGGCTGATGGCCGCGAATCGCCTGGCGGTCCCGAATGCCCCGCCACCGAACTCGAGCAGCGAGCCGTCGTGGCTGGGCACCCAAAGTTCGGCTGCCTTGATAAAAGTGGGGGTCATGATGCCTTCCGGCGTGCGAACTATCCTAAGCAAGTTGCAGGCCAGTTGATCACCTCCTGCGTCTCGAGCCCGCGCAGGCAACAAGCGGCCCGCGAAAGCGCCGCCTGGTATACGAGCGCCGGTGTGTGCCAGCGTCAGCCGTGCGGCCAGACCTTCGATTTGGGAGCGCATCAACTGCTCGCCATGTCGCCCTGCGCCACACGTCAACATATTTGACCGCCACCGTTTGAGGCCATGGCAGAAAATCGACATTCTTCTACGCGATCGTTTCTGATCGGCCATGAGATCGCAGCGTTTGAATGTGGACGCGCCGCGCTCCTCTTCCTCAACTCAGAAAAAAATGGCAAGGTTCCCCGAGCGGCCCGGTCAGGCCGTACATCGAGGTCCCCATGGCAGCACGCTCCATCGCATCCCTCTCCCTCAGCTTCGGCCTGGTCTCCATCCCAGTGAAGCTCTACTCGGCTACCGAGTCTGCGGAGACCGTTCGATTCAACCTCCTTGCCAAGGACGGCAGCCGTGTGAAGCAGCAGTACGTGTCCGAGAAGGACATGACGACCGTTGTGCCTCGCAGCGAGATGATCAAGGGCTACGAGTTCGAGAAGGACCAGTACGTCCTGTTCCAGCCTGAAGAGTTGAAGGCCCTCGAAGAAGGCTCGAGCCATGTGATCGACATCGTGGCGTTCATTCCTGAAAAGGAAGTCGACCCGATCTACTACGACAAGGCCTATTTCCTGGCGCCCGACAAGCGCGGTGGCAAGCCCTACAGCCTGCTGCGCGCGGCCATGCGTGAGAGCGGCCGGTGCGCGCTGGCCAAGTGGGCGTGGAAGGGCAAGCAGTACGTCGTCCAGGTGCGAGCAGCCGAAGACGGCCTGGTGCTGCAACAGCTGCTCTATGCGAACGAGGTTCGCTCGCTGGCGGACCTCGACATCGAGAACACCCAGCYGACGCCGGCCGAGCTGAAGCTGGCGCTGCAGCTCATCGACCAGATTTCGCAGGACACCTACGACCCGACGATGTTCGAAGACGAAGAGAAGAAGCGCATCCTCGCCGCGATCGATGCGAAGATCGCCGGCAAGGAGGTTGTCGCGGCGCCGCACGCAGGCGAGGAAGCTGGCGCGCAGGTGATCGACCTGACCGAAGCATTGATGGCCAGCCTGAAGCGCGCCCCTGCGACGGCAAAGAAGGCGCCGGCCGTGGCCAAGGAAGACGCGGACAACGTGGCCGAGATGGGTGCCAAGCGAAAGGGCGTCCGCCGTGCAGGAAAGGCTGAGGAGCCAGCCGCCGCCCCAGCCCGCACCCGAGCCAGGAAGTAAGCTCGCGCCTTTCACAGCCGCTAGCGGGAGGTCGATCTGGAGTCGCACACGCTTCGAAGCGTTCAGGAGATGCTCGGGCTCTCCCGGAGCGCCATCGTTCGCCTGGTCGAAATGGGTTTCGTGAAGCCCAAACGTGGACCGCGCCAGGCGTACCTGTTCTCGTTCCAGGACGTCGTGCTGCTGCGCACTGCCCACGAACTGCGGACAGCGAGCATTCCGACGGCCAAGATCCTCCGATCGCTGCGGCGGCTCAAGGATGAGTTGCCGCCTGAGGCTCCCTTATCGGGCCTGAGGATCACTGCGGTGGGCAAGGACATCGTCGTGCGGAATCGCGACTCGCAATGGGCGGCCGACACCGGGCAACTTCTGATGGACTTCGATGTCGGCGTTCAGGAGCAGCCTGGTGGTGCAGCCGTGGTGCGCCACCTCGCTGCCGCCCGGCGGCCAGCGGCGCCGGAGCCATCAGTCTCTGCGGAGGAGCTGTTCGCTCGAGCCGAGGCCTTGGAAGGAGTCGACGTTGCGGCTGCAAAGCGGATTTATGGCCAGGCGATCGCCGCGGCCCCGGACTTCACCAACGCGTACCTGAACCTCGGGGCACTGCTCTGCGAAGGTGGCGATTGTGACGATGCCGTGCGCCTGTTCACCAAGGGCATCGAGCACCGGCCTGCCGAGCCCCTGCTCTACTTCAACCGCGCGGTGGCGCTTGAGGACCTGAACCGCTTTGGCGAGGCCCTGGAAAGCTATGACTTGGCGCTGCAGCTAGATCCGGACCTCGCTGACGCCCACTTCAACGCTGGGCGGTTGCATGACGAACTCGGACACCAACAGCGGGCGATCCGGCACTTCAGCGCTTATCGGCGGCTGTCCCGATAGCTTCTGTCGAGACAGAATTCGAAGAATTCCTCGAACTGCTTAGACCTGTCGAAGAACGCGTCCGCGCCCGCATCGAGACGGGACTTTCGCACGCCATCCGTGGCGTAGTTTGTGAGCACGGCGACGCGTTGGTGCGGCTCGCGTCCTTGGCACCACTGGACGACGCCCAACCCAGACCCTTCTGCCAGGAAAAGATCGACAGCAGCCAGACCCCACTCCCCTTTGTGCCGCGCAAGCCACTCGCGCCAACGGGGTCAGCGTTGTGCCTTGGCGCAGCGCGTGAGTCCAGCTGTCGTAGCTGCCTCCTGAGGCCTCGAGCTCCTGGTAGACCGACGCGTCTTCCGTCGGAGCTGCCATCCTACTGCTGAGGCTTCCCCAGGTGCTGTCGGACCGCGTCTGCACTGACGCCGACAGCAGCCACGGCCTTTCGGAGCTGCTCCTCCGAGACACCGAGAGCCTGCGTCCAGTAGCGGACCTCGTGATCCTCGTTCACGTTGATGCGCGCGCGGTCCTGGGCGCCGCGGTCGGACTTATCGTCTGGCATGTTTGGCTCCTATTGAGTTCTCAGGTTCTCGCGGAACCGGCTGGCCTCGCGTAGGAGCCTGCCGGGGATGGATGCGCGTGCCTGCCGCATGCGGGGGTTGCCGACCCTGCGGTGAGGGAATTCCCCTGACCGGCCCACGTTGTAATTCGGCGGTCGATACCGACTTCTGCAAGCGGTCGTTCAACGCTCGCATTGATGAGCGATCGGCCGCATCACAAGTTTCTCGTACGTGCCTAGCCGATACCTCCGGCGAGGCGAGCCGATTCCGGCAAAGATTTGAGCCGAAGCATCGCCAGCACGCCGAGAGCGGGACCTGGGGCCAGAAAAGCAAACACCCACCGCCATCCAAAGGCATCTGCGATCAATGGAATCAGCCAGATCGTCACGATCGTGAGGATGAACCCAACGGCAAGCTGCAGTGTCAAAGCTGTTCCTACATAAGATTGATCGGCAAGCTCGGTGACCATCGCCGAAAACTGCGCCGAGTCGGCCACGACGGAAAAGCCCCACACCAAGCCGACGACGAGCAGCAGCCATGGGGATGAGCCGAACAGCAACCCGATCAGAATGCAGCAGCTCCCGGATACAGCCATCATTAGCGCGGTCGTTCTGGTCCTGCCCCAGCGATCTCCCAGGATGCCGCCTACCCAACAGCCCAATGCCCCAATGGCAATGACCGCGAATGTCGCGAAGGCGGCAGCCGAGCCCACAGTCGTCCCTCGGGCTACCAGCGCCTCGGTGAAGAACAGCATGAACCACGCATACATTGCAAATAGCTCCCACATGTGGCCGAAGTAACCGTAGGAAGCCAGCCGGACGCYGCGGTTGGCAAATACGCGCCACACCTGCTTGGGATCGAATGTCGCCGTCGGGAAAGGAGAGGGACCTTCCTTCACCGCGAACTCTGCAATCAAACCACCAATCAGCGTCAAAGCGGAGGTCATGTAGATCACAACGCGCCAATCCAGCCCGCCGAGCCCGTTGATGAGATGAGGCGTCGCTTGTCCCAAGACAATCGCACCAACGAGGATGCCGAGCGCGACTCCGCGGCCTTTCCGGAACCATGTGGCCATCAGCTTGATGGCTGGGGGATATACGCCCGCCAGAAAAAAACCTGTTGCGAAGCGAAGCGCGATTCCGATGTCGCCTGCGCCAGCGAATTCCAGGAGCCCGTTCGCCGTGGAAGCACCGATCGTTCCGCCCAGGATCACGTGCTTCGGCGGGACGACGTCGGAGAGATTCAGGAAGCTCGAGACCAGCGCGCCGCATACGAAGCCGAGTTGGACGGCGATGGTCAGCCATGCAGCGGCGTTGGCGGAAAGCGCCCACTCTTGCCGCAGTTGGGGGATCACCGCGGAGGCCGAGAACCACGTTGTCATCGACAAAACCAGGGTGAGTGCGAGCAGCGCCAACATTTGCCAGCGACCGGGACTCCCTTCTTCTGACGCGTTCGAATTCATCGTCGTGCTCCAACGCAGAAGTTCACGGCCGGCGATGGCTGTCCGTTCGACGGAGTCCGTGATGAATCCTACGACCGTTGCCGCCGATTTGGCAAAGTCCGTGTTTCAGCCGGCGGTGGCTCATGAACACCGGCCCTTCTCGAGACCCAGCGCCTCACGCGCACGCCCCGGATCGAGTGGCTGAAAGCACGCATCCGCCCAACTGGAGCGCGAACTGGCCTCCTGGCCGTTCTCAGCCGTATGAGGCTCAGCGCAGGAGCGGCTAGCTTGCGCTGACCAGTCCATGACAAGAGGCGGTTTCTCGCTTGTACTTATTCTTCACGCACCTCTGCGAAAGCACGGACCGGGAAGGCTGCCGCGTCTCTCGCCTTCAACGGGACGGAAAAGAAGCGGAACGCCGCGCCCTGCAGGCGCGACAGTCCGGTGAGGTTTTCCACGATGAGGATGCCTTGTCTTAGAAACCGGGTATGTGCTGGACGTTCTGGATCTTGCGTGGAGTCGACGTTCGCGCAGTCCACCCCAAACAGGGCAATTCCCGCATCGCAGAGCCAGGTCACCACTTCATGCGAGACGAACGGGTGCAATCGATAGGTCTCCGTTCCCCAATGGCGATCCCAGTCGAAGTTCACCAGCACTGCCCGGCCTGCGAGATGCTCGGGGAACTGCAGGTCTGTCCGCCTCAATTGCTGCCTGGGACCCGCATGCCGTGCGTCGATGACGACGCCGTCCAGAATCAGACGGCTGAGTTCGATGGAAGCGACATCGTTCGCGCCTTCGAAACGGTGACGCGGGGCATCCATCTTCGTGCCGACGGAGCTCTGGAATGCCACGTCAGTAATCTCGAAAGAGGCCTTGCCGTCGTAGTGCGGGAGCGACTGCGCATGCGTCATGTAGGGTCGTATATGCGCTGTGAGTTCGACTGTTTCGCCGTTTTCACCCTTGAAGAGGACGCCGGGCATCCCGTCGTGGAATACGTGAGAGAGGTCGACAAACATTTGTTCATCCCCCGCTTGATTTCAGCGCAGACACTTCCGACCTGCTGGCGGCTCGCGCTCAGCGCAGATCGTGAAGGCAACATAGTATGTCAATGGCGGTCGATTCCATCCGCATCCGACTTGCGCTTAGCGCTGCGCATGGATGCGCATCCAGATTTTTCCGTTCAGTGGAGCTAACCGGATACCCGGTAATGATCCAGTATTTTGGCTCCGCTGGATCTAGGCGGTAACGCCTTGCAGCCCGTACATTTCGCGAATGGCCGCACCCCCACTGGCAAAGTACAAGGCGAAGCGCAACTTCGCCGTCACGCCCGAGCCAGTCGAGGGCGGCCGGTCGGTGCCCGCCGGCCTGCAGTTCGTGATCCAGAAGCACTGGGCGACCAGGCTGCACTACGACTTTCGGCTCGAGTTGGACGGCGTGATGCTCAGCTGGGCCGTCCCGAAGGGCCCGAGCTACGACACCGCTGACAAGCGCATGGCCGTGCACGTCGAGGACCACCCCATCTCGTACAACTCATTCGAGGGAACCATCCCACCGAAGCAGTACGGCGCCGGCAAGGTGGTGATCTGGGACAAGGGGCTCTGGGTGCCGATCGGCGACCCGCGCAAGGCCTACAAGGATGGCAACCTCAAGTTCGAGCTCCGTGGCCACAAGCTGCGCGGCAAGTGGGCACTCGTGCGGATCAAGAGCAAGGACGAGAAGCAGGACGCCTGGCTACTGCTCAAGGAGCGCGACCAGTTCGTGAGGCCCGCCAGCGAGTTCAGCGTGGTCGACGAGATGCCGGACAGCGTGGCGGGCCTGCCGCCGCCCGCCGGCGCGGCCGCGCCCACCGAATCGACTGGCACCCTGGAAGGCGCGAAGAAGAGCCCCCTCCCCGCCAAGATCGCGCCCGAGCTCGCCACCCTGGTCGACGGACCGCCGAGCACCGCCGACGGCTGGGTGCTGGAGATCAAGTTCGACGGGTACCGCATGCTGGCGCGGGTCGACGACGCCGGCGTGCGCCTGTTCACGCGCAATGGGCTCGACTGGACGAAGAAACTGCCGCACCTAGTGCGTGACGTGGCGGCAATGAAGATGGCGCCGTGCTGGCTCGACGGCGAGATTGTGATCCTCAGCGAGCAGGGGCTGCCCGACTTCGGAGCCCTCCAGAACGCGTTCGACAACGCCAGGAC
>NZ_JBFUIU010000352.1:0-9227 GCF_056401695.1 Variovorax sp. P4_D9 | reverse complement strand
GTCGTTGAAGTGCGCCGGGTCGTACACGCCATCTTCGTCGCTGATGATCGTGCGCGACATGGCGGCCAACTCGAGCAGGCGTTGCCAGTCGGCGTTGTTGCGCGCCAGGCGCGAGACCTCCAGGCCCAGCACGATGCCGGCATGGCCCATCGCCACCTCGGTGACCAGGTGCTGGAAGCCGTCGCGGTCGCGGGCCTGGGCGCCCGAGAGGCCCAAATCGTTGTCGATGACGTGCACACGCTCGAGTGGCCAGCCCATCGCGACCGCGCGATCACGCAACGCGTACTGGCGCTTGGTGCTCTCGGTGTTCTCGAACACCTGGCGCTGCGTGGACTGGCGGACGTAGACGAACGCGTCGCGCCGCAGATGGTCGGCGCTGACCTTCAAGGCATAGTCAGTAGGCATATTCATCCTTCGACTGCATGAGCAGCAACATGTTGGCGAGCAAGCGCACGAGTTGCGGATCGTGCGCCACGGGGACCGGCGCTGCTTCGGAGGTCGCGGCGAGTGAAGACGAGGGCAGCGACGGCGCACTGAGCAGCACCACCAGGCCGCGCGACATGCCGTGGAAGACGATGGCGCCCAGTCCATCGGGCCGCGCCTGGCCCTGCAGCACCTGGCAGCGCAASGTCTCGTAGGCTTGGCACGCACTCATGGGCAACTTTGAAGGGTCGATGCCGGGCCGATGCTTCAGCGTTTTTTTTTCCGCGCGATCGCRCGCTCGATGCTTCGCGGGTGCACCGATATGCCCAATTGCTTTTGCACCAGCTGGGCCAGGGTGCGCGCCTGGATCGGGCCGCCGCCGTGGTGGTGCTCGTTGATGACGGTCATCACCTCGGGCGTGAGCTTGTGAGCCGACTTCGGTCCACGGGCCTGGGGCAGCAATCCGCTGATCCCGTCGCGCGCGAAGGCGGCCTCGGCCAGGTAGAAGGTCGGCCGCGACAGGCCGAACAGACTGGCCGCCTCGGCCTTGGTGACGCCGTCCTGGCGCGCGTGACGAAGCATCTCGTACTTGACCTGCACGAGGTCGTTGGCGTCGAAGAAGCCGGCGCTGTCGAACCACGCGGCGCGCACCCGCTGCGGTTGCGGGTTCAGCGCACCGAGCTCGCGCAGTCGATCGGTCTTGGTCGGGTGCTTGGCCATGGTGATGTGTGTGATTTCGGTGTAAGTCACTATACGCCGCATATATTGGCTTATCAAGCCRTATTAAACGGGTTGAATTGAGGCTGTCACATAGCTGATAYTCACCAGAACGTAAGACCGAGCTAAGGGTTGCTTGCGGCATATTGCGGCGTATAGYKGTTTACTTATGCGGCGTATTGTTCTTTACGCCCTTGCGCCGCTGCAGTGCGTTGCGGACCTCATCGACGAGCGCCCTCAGGCGCACGAGATCGTCCGTACGCAACCACGAATGACCGGCGGCGGCACGGGCGAATGCGTCCGGTTCGTCCACGTCGGTCCACGATGCCAGCAATGAGCGCAGGTGCCCGTCCTCATCGAAGAACATCACGCGGTCTTCGCCCCAGGCCTTCTTGCGCGTGCTGAGCACGAAGCGCTTGCCTCGCCACGGGTGGAACGGGTGTGTGACCTCGAACTCAATGGGCGCGCCATCGTTCGCATGGCGTGCAGTTCCTGACCTCAGATAAAACCTTCGCCGAGTCGGTTGTGTTCCAGCTCAACGGATTAGCGGAGGCTCCGCGCCATGCGCTATTGACCGATCGCGAACTCGACGTCTTGCGACGGGTCGCCGCTGGCCAGCGCCTGACTGAAATCGGCAACGCGCTTCACCTTTCCGTGAAGACAGTGAGCACCCACAAGACCCGCATTCAGGAGAAGTTGCGCGTGTCCAGCACGGCCGAATTGGTTCGCTACGCGCTGCGCAACCGCATTGACGATCCGTGATTGGAGCAGTGGCCCGGCCAGGACCGGCCGACCCTGCCTGGGTGACGGAAGCGTCATCAAGGTTGGGTGTATCGAACACCTCGGCCATGGCTACGTCGACCCATCACATTGCGATCGAGGCCAGAAGCCTGAGCGGGACGTGAATCATCAGGGCTCCGCGGCTGGCAGTCACCCTGATGGTGCCTGTACCTCGAATAAATGGGCCGTCACACCCAGCGAAAGCCTACTTCTTCTGAAGCGTCTTGATCGCTTTGTCGCGATCACAGCCCATATCCAGAGCTTCCATCGGCAGGCCGGCGCGCGCGATGTGCATCGGCTCAGGATCACCCGAGATCGTAACCACGACCCGGGTCCAGCCGTCCGCGGTCCTGCCGAACACGGCCGTCCCTTCGACGCCAAGAGTCCGCACGGCGCGCAGGATCCGGGCGTCGTTGACCTTGTAGTCCTCGGGTGCGTAGACGAACGGAATGGTCTCGGTTGCGCTCATGCGGGCATCGTACCGCTCGGCGTAGCGGTCCGCCCAATCCCCCACCGGCCGCACTCATTGCCAGTTGGCGCCGACCGCCACAACCATGGGCAACAGCAGTTAGTGCCGAGTTGGATGCCGAGCCGCCAAGCAGCCGCGTCAGCACTGTGGAGATCCCCATGGAGGTCCTCATGAGGTCGATCGAGTCGCGGGCGATCGTAATCGAACAATTGCAACCTCCTATTGATATTGATGACGGCCTCCGATTGGATTTCGTTGTCGTGGGCGGTGATTGGTGCCATCATGAAACTTGAAGGCTTCTTGGGTCTGGCTGTCAAGAGCATAAATGGCGGCTTGGGGCGACAGCCGACCGCCGTCACAACCAAGCAAGATTGGAGAACGCGAATGGTCGAATCGAGATACGGAAATTGGCGTCGGGCAGGCAGAATGCTGGCCGCAGCCGGACTCCTGACGCTATCGGGGGCCGCCCTGGCCACCGATCAGTCGCAGCAGCGCCAACAAGGCAGGGACACGAATCAGGCTGCCAAACAGGACGCGCGCTCGGACAAGGTCGACTGCCGGGCCGAAAACCAGAAGAGCAACGCCCAGTGCCGGCAGGACAAACACGACACGAAGCAAGGGGGTCGCCAAGAAAAGCGGGACACCAAGTATTGACGGATTACCGGTCGACTGCGTTGGCCGCCGGCAACAGGCCGATCGCGAAACGCTCGCCGGGACTCGCGGCGTCGGGCCGTGATCAATGCGAAATCGCGCTGAAGCGCCGCTCATGAGCGCAGCGTTGCACCAGAGTTTCCTGAACTACCGCTTCGCAGCGAGGGAGCCGACTTTCGAGCTTGGACCGGACAGGAGCTGCCGTATGTGCTCGAGGTGCCCGAGTAGACAGGTACATACGTCAGGTGTAGTGTCGCGACCTCACCTCACCCGCCGCAACTGACTCAGCGGATAGTTGGACACGTCGCGGGCCTCGGTACTTCGGGCGATATTTCGTGCTGGTGCTGGTGCTGGTGCTGGTGCTGGTGCTGGTGCTGGTGCTGGTGCTGCAGATACTATAGGAGCAACTGGAAATGAAACTCAAGCTACTAGCCCCTCTGCTCGTGACCGCGTTCCTTGCGTTGTCCTTGTCTGGCTGCAATAAAGAGCCAGCGCCCAAAGTTTCTGCGCCTAAGGCCCCAACTGTCATGAATTTTGACGAGGCAGCCCTCTTTGAGTTCGACAAGGCAGACCTGAAGCCCGAGGGAAAAGAACAACTTAACGCATACCGCGAAAAGGCGAAAGCCGATCTGAGCAGCGCCGAGAAGGTAAGAGTCGTCGGCTACACCGACAACACCGGTACTGCAGAGCACAACTCGAAGCTGTCGCAGCAGCGTGCGGAAGTGGTTCGCGACTACCTGGTCAGCAGTGGAGTGGACCCCAAGAAGTTGGAAGCCATCGGGGCGGCCGACGCTAACCCGGTTGCTGACAATAGTACGAAGGAAGGTCAGGCGAAGAACCGCCGTGTGGAGATTGAAGTGATTGGGTTAGGAAAGTGAGGATGCTGCGGGCGTGAGTTTGCACTGAGACATAGATTCTGGCCGACGAGAATGCCCAGTGCGTGCCCGAACGCCGTGACGAACAGCGAGCGCACATCGCGATGCGGATTGGCGCCGAGCGTGATGGCGACGGAGATGGAGCCAGGACCGACTGTGAGCGGCATCGTCAGCGGATAGGAAGGCACGCCGCCGCGGGTTTCCAGTTTCCGCCTCGACGGCCGTCGCATGTGCGAGTGCATCCAGCACATCGGGCCTGTTCAGCAGCTTCCAGCCCAAAGTACGCCGGCGTGCTGCTGCTGCCTGTGGTGTTGCTGTACCTGCTGAGTTCGCGCGAACAGCGGCATTGGCTGCTGAAGCCGCAGCCCTATCTGGCCGTGCTGTTGGCCGGCCTCATCTTCATGCCGGCGATCTACTGGAATTCACAGCACGGGTGGGTGTCGTTCGCCTTCCAGAGCAGCCGGCGCCTCGGCGAACTGGGTGGACTGAAGCCTCGCTACTTCCTTGGCTTGGTCGCGTCGCAGTTCCTGCTTCTGACGCCCTATCTGTTCGTCATGGCGATGGCGGTGCTGGGTCGCGGGGCGCGTGCGGCGTTCGCGGGCAAGCTCGACGACCGCGGACTTCCAAACGGCCCAGATGATCAAGAGAGCGACGATGCCCAGCAAGCCGATGAGGATGTAGGGAACGAACGGATCAATTGCTGAAAGCCCATCGCCGCCGTCGCCATGCCCGCCACCGCCTCGCCTGCGGGCGTGCGCCGTGCTGATACTTGCGCACAAGAGTGCGACGCCGAGTAGCGCAAGGCGCGTGCACCTCCTTTTGATGAGTCCGACGGTCACCACTCACCGAGCTTGTCTATTGGACGGCACATTGATTCGCAGACAGCTCTGCGCGAAGCCCTCGCATGCGCTGCTGATCGGGGTTGATGACCTCCGGTGGTTGCCATTGCCAGTTCGTGTACCGGCTTTCGATCTTGTCACGCTCCGCCACGAGTTGGGCGAACCTGGTGGCACGTTGGGATTCGCCCGTGTTGGCGTGTGCCTGCTGGGCGCGCATTGCCTTGCGTTGCTCGGCCTGCTGTACTTGTTGGTCCCAAGGAACGTCGGCGACGTTCTCGATTTGGTATCCAAGGCGTTGGTATCCCGCTCGGTATCCACGAAAACAGGGTCCGTTCGGATCAATGCGATTTCAGGCTTTTCCGATGGCCCAGCGTCGAACGGTTGCACGGGCGCCAGCTTGAGCTAGAGGTGAAACGATTGCAGAAGCCATCACGCGCTCCCGGATCACAGCTCAGCTACCTGAAAGGGGGGTGATCGTTGTCAACGTGGCGCGATTCGTTACGGTCGAGCTCGCCGCCGGCACCACCACCCCAACAGCTAGGCGCCGACGCGGTGCGCAAGCGGTTTCGTCGCGGGGCCGATCACCGCCGGGTTAGCAGTTAGCGCCCGTCAATCGGGCGCGCCCAGCGCCTTGAGCGCTTGAGCGCCTCATGACCCGGCAACATGGTTCAATGGATCGCACGCTCATTCAAAAGTGACGGAGGCAGCCATCAGCACACCATTGACGATCTGCGTGCCACGGATGTCCACCTTCACGCCGTTGGCCAGATTCGCCGCCGTGCCATTGACGAACTCGACGCCGGCGCCGCCAGCGTTCACAGGCTGCCCCTTCACGCGGAAGTCCGAAGAGGAACTGAATGCGCCGACATTACCGATCAGCTCGAACGATGCCGGCCCGCCGGTGCCCGGCACATGCCGGATCTTGAGCTTCGTCGCCTTGAGGACACCGCCTGACACGACGCCTCCCACCTCGACCTTCACGCCGTTGCCGAGCGCGCCCACCGGGCCACCGGTGACCGGCGCGGCGCTCGCATCGACCGGGAAGCCGAGCACGCGCAGCGAGCCCGGTCCCGCGAAGTCCGTGACGATGCCTGCGAACTGGGCTGTCGCGGCGTCGGCCGTCGGCAAGGGATACCACCATTGCACGAGCGTCGCGGCCAGGCCTCCCGCCGCAGCGGCGTCCGCGCGAACGCGCACGAGGGTTCCGTTTGCGAGCGATCGACCGTCCAGGCCCCCGCTCAGAACCGCGCGGCCATAGTCGACCACGAGGCCCCCGAGCGTGAAGGTGCGTCGGGTGGCGTCGAGGTTCTGCACGGTGCCCGTGAGGATCGGCGCGGACGGGCCTCGCTGCTCCACGCGCGTCGCGCGCAGCACCCCCGGCGCGGCCGGCAGACCCCAGACCTGCAATGTGCGCTCCGGCGAGATCGCGGCGAGGCCGGCTGCGTCCGCCCAGACGGTCGCTTCGTCGGTCGTCACCGTCGTCCCCAGGATGACGAAGCTGCCCTGCGCCAGGTTGATCGATGTCACCTGGCCCCGAATGTCGGCAGCGGATTCAACCCGGCGGGCGGTGCCTTGGGTGAAGTCCGCGTTGACCGGTCCGGTGACCTTCACGCTCATGCCCAGCTGGAGCCCGGTGGGCGCATCCTCGACGTTTCCGACGGCACTCTTCGTGTCGTAGCGCAGGCCGTTGACGATGATGCTGCCCGCGCCATCGACGGAGCCGACGCCGCTCGCATCGGCAGTGCTCACGCCGGTGCCACCGGACCCGACACCGGAGCCGTCATCGCCACTGGATGCCGTGGTCGAGCTTCCGTCGCCCGATGCGGTCGAGCCCGATCCACCGGCTGAACTTGCGTCGTCCGATGCGATGCCGCCAATGCCGTTGCCTGCCCCGTCCGAGCTCCTGTCGCCGACAGGGCCAGGGATGCCCGGGCCAGCGGGCGCAGATCCACCAGCGCCCAGCGCCGATGCGCTCACAAGGGCCGCTCCGCCGCCACCCCCTCCGCCGCCTCCGCAGGAAAGCAGCAGGGCCACCATCACCGACAGGAAACCATTGCGCAGCAGGACGTTCGTCATTCATTRCTCCCCGGGAATGGAGAGGGAGCGGGGGGCGTCGCGAGGTCTTCGGCCTCGGCATCCTCGTAGTACGTGTAGATGCCCACCCGGGCGTCCCGAGTCTCCCTTGTCCGCCGCTTCGTAGGCATGCCTCATCTCGCGTGACATTTCTTGGTGAAGCTGACCCCAGCGTTCGCGTGCGAGCTGGTGAATGCGCTCGCATTCCGCAAGCGAGATGCCGCCCGCGAACACCGACCGCTCGAGCAGCGGCGGCTTGGCGCCGACCGTGTTGGAGACGCCCGCCAGCAGATGATCCCGCACGTTGTCGCCGAGGAATGAGAGCATGCCCTTCAGGTCGCTCGCCGGCACGAAGCACCCGACGGCAAGTTCAGTCGTGCCGTCGCGCTCGACCGCCATGTTCAGGCGCACCAGTTCATCGAGAATGGTGCGATGGTGCACGTTGCCCCGACTGGCGCGTCGCGCGACCGCCTCGAAGGAGGGCGCGGACCCTTCGCCGGATGCAATCGGCACCGAGCGGTGAGCCGGGTTGTCCGCGAACATCTGAAGCCACAAGGTCAAGGTCCTCGCCTCCGCCGACATTTTCGTCCTCCAGGCCGGTGTGTCTCATCTCCGTGGAGTTTAATTTCGACTTCGCTCGACAGCGAAGTTCGAGGCCGGTGACGAACTGGACAAAGACATTGGCTTCTGTCTTACATATTCTTCGCATTCGCGAGGGCATAAGAGTAGCGGCCATGTGAACTGTTCACACGCATCTTTTCACATTCGATTGCGTATCTCTCCGAAAAGAATGCGATGCTCAGAACCTTGATTGCATGCGGCGCCTTGTCGTGAACAACCAACCCGTTTTCCAGGAGCGCCGCGATGAGCACCGCCGCCCCCGAGAGTTCGCCGTCTTCCACCGCCTTTGGAAGTCTCGTTGATCTAGCGCGGCTGCAGGTAGGGACCCCTTCTGCGGACATCTGCGACGCATGCAACACCATCAACATGTGGGGTCCGCACGCTACTGCAAATGCTGCTCGCACAAGCTGTCGGCGTTCTATGCGGCCGGCAAGGACAGCGCGAAGAGTCTTCGCGCGCGCGATGCGGTATTGCCCTGGCACTTGCTGGGGACGCCGGGTCGGGCATCCCTGATGGACTTCTGCGCCTTCTCGGTAGTGATCAACGTGCTTGTGGTGATCACTGCATCCATACCGTTTCCATGAGTCCATGCCCTCGCGGCCATCGCCATGACGAAGTTCTGCGAGTCTTGCCATACCGCGAACAGAGACCGCGCGAAGTACTGCCGAGGATGCGCGGGCAAGTTCAGCGGAATTCGCACGGCTGCGAACGTCTCCGCGGGGTCCTCGCCTGAGGGAGGGCCTCCGAGAGTTGCGAGAGTCCCGAGGATCGCGGAGCCCGTGTCGATGCGGATGCTGGCGCCCGCGTTCTTGCCGGCGGCGAAGACGAATAATCTGTTCGTTGTTCCGCGCGTCAGCGAGAGGCGGCAAATCGCCAGTCAGCGGGCCCTTCCCCGCGCCATCGATGTGCCGGTCGTCCTGTTGCTGACGGCCGTCGTCCTGGTGACCGCCGCGTTCGTATTCTGGTATTGGAACCGCACTGTCGAGCGCAGCCTGCCGCCTCCCCGCGAGGCGGCGACCATCTATTGGCAACAGTCACAGTTGGAGGCTGCGCCGGTTGCGGAGCCGGGGRCGAATTCCCCACCGGCGCCTGCGCCGGTCGCTCCGATCGCCGAACCACCGGTCGAGACCGCACCCTCGCTGCAGGAGCCACGGCCTGAAACGCTGGCGGTAGCGCCTGCGCCAGCCGAGCCGCCCGTCACTGTGTCGGAAGCACCAAGGTCTGAAGCACGACGGTCTTTGGAGGTACCGAAAGCTGAAGAGCCACGGACTTCGGACGCGGAGGTTTCTCAGGCGCCAAGTCAAGCGCTGGCGGCACCACACCGGGCTCGCGCCGCCGCGCCACAGCACGGCAGGGGCACGACGAGGGTCGTCGCCACGTGGCGCGGTGTCACAGGCAGCCGCCACGCGGCATCGATGCCCGCCACCAGTGATGTACCGCCCTCGATCCGAACGGAACCGCAACGGGTCGACAACCCTGCCTTGGCCGCGCGCCCAACCGCGCCGGTCCAAATCGGCACGGCTCGTGGAGCAGGCGGCACGACCCGTTGCGATCCGTACAACCCCTTCGGTGAAGCCCTCTGTGTGAACTCTCCGGCGCTGGGGGCTCAAGCGCCGAATTCCTCTGTCGCGGCGACCTCAGGCGCATCATCCGGTCACCGCCCCAGCGGCACTGCGGCATCCAAAGGTTCGAGCGCGCCCGGCGCGTTCGCAATCGTCAACAGTTCGGCAGATCCGGGCGGCAGCGGACCCGGCGCTGGCAATGGCCCCAATGTTGGGA
>NZ_JBFUIU010000351.1:0-9257 GCF_056401695.1 Variovorax sp. P4_D9 | reverse complement strand
CCCTGCGTACGTCACGCGCTGAGTTCGAGAGCGGCGTCCAGGCCATCCAAGGGGCCATCGTCCGCGGCGAAGTGCTCCAGGTCAATCTGACACGGCGCGAAGACTCGGCCTTCGAGGGCGATACCTGGGCCTTGTACGAAGATCTCGTGTCTGCACATCCGGCGCCCTTCGCGGCCTACCTCGAAGGGCCGGGATTCGCGATCGCAAGTTGCTCGCCCGAGCGATTCCTTCATCGGAGGGGCGACCGGCTCGAGGCGCGCCCGATCAAGGGCACCGCAGCGCGTGGTGCCGACGAAGGCGAGGACGCAATGCGACGCCAGTGGCTGGCCTCGAGCGCGAAGGATCGCGCCGAGAACGTGATGATCGTTGACCTGATGCGCAACGACCTTGGGCGCGTGGCCGTGACCGGCAGCGTTGAAGTGCCCGAGCTGTTCGGGCTGGAGCCCTATGCCAGCGTGTGGCAGATGGTGTCGACCGTGCGGGCACGACTGCGCCCCGACTGCGATGTGGCGCAACTGCTGCGCGCGTGTTGGCCGCCAGGTTCGATGACCGGTGCGCCGAAGATCAAGGCGATGGAGATCATCGAGGGGCTCGAGGCCCTGCGCCGTGGATGGTACGCCGGCTCCATTGGCTATCTGGATTGCCGCGGCAACATGGACCTTTCGGTCGTCATCCGGACAGCCATCGTTGCCGGTGGGCGCGTGATGGTGCAGTTCGGCGGCGGCATCGTCGCGGACAGTGATCCAAAGGGCGAATGGGCGGAAACGGAAGCCAAGGGGGTTCGCATCATCCAGACGTTGAGAAGAGGGCAGAGCCTGAGCGGCGACGCGACCCAGCCGAATAGCCGACTTGAAGATATACAGTAAGAATGTCGGCAACCTTAGGAAACCTACGAGACTGAGTGTGTAGTGTTTGCAATTTCGAACACCGCCGCGGTGCCGGCATCGGCGATCGGCACTCGCCGCTGGCGCACGGCTAAGGACTTCCACTCTTGCGCGTCGCCGACCGTCGCCTAGACTGGCGACATGTGCCGAAGCCTCGTCGAGTGAGTTCTTCTTGTCCCGCTCACCCATCCGCGGTGAGTGCGSACCGAAGTGCCAAGTCCGGGTGGCCGCTTGCGGTGCTGATTCGCAGGGGTGACCAGATGTCCTTGCTCCACGCTGTTCGAGCCGTCCACCGATGGATCGACGAGCCGATCGTTGGTCCCGTGCGAGTTCGATGGATGCGTGAGCTGTTCCTCTCGGRCGAAGGAGCAGGCGCCTACTATGGCGTATTCAAAGGCTTCGCCGACGCGCGAGCYTGGCTTCCCAGAAGCAATGAGTTCGACCAGGCGTCCTTGGCGGCGAACTTCATCGAAGTTCGCTGCAAGACCGTTTTCCCTTATGACTATCCGGTCATGCTGTGGCTCATGCGCGCGTTTCAAGCCGGAGCGACCAGCGTGCTCGACATCGGGGGGTCGGTGGGGGTGCACTACTACGCATACCGCCGCTACATCGAAATGCCTGCGACATTGACTTGGCGCGTGGTCGAAGTTCCATCGATGGTCGMCATCGGGAGACGCCTGGCGGCCACGAATGCCGCGATCGCGCTGTCATTCACGGAAGACATGCGGCAGGCCGTCATGGCGACGGGCAGCGAGATCTGGRTGTCGGCCGGCGCGATTCATTACATCGAAGACGCGCGACCCGCGCAACTCCTGAAGCAGTGCGTCGTGCGGCCCAGGCACATCTTCCTGAACAAGTTGCCTCTTTACGCCGGCGAAGACTTCGTGACGGCCCAGAACATCAGCGCAGGCTCGTTCGCGCCGCTGCACGTCTTCAACCGGAGGCGATTCATYGGGGAAATCGARGAGGTCGGCTACACGCTCTGGGACMAGTGGGCAGTGCCCGAGCGGTCCTTGTACCTGGCTGGACATCCCGAGCGCTGCCTGCCGAATTTCACCGGACTCTATTTCATCGACAGCCAGTTCATTTCCGGCAAGGAGAAGCTCCCGCCYTACCGGKCCGCCTGACCCGCGCCGCCCGCCGTAGCCAGGGCGCCGAGGACCGTGCGGCGGCTGTCGAGAAGCGACCCCTTCGAGACGCTACGCCGCCTGGCGCCGAAGCGGGGAACGGAGCGCCTGCGTTTGCTGTCGTCGTCTACGCGCGCATCGACGGCGTCGATGCCGCTGCAGGAGGAGTGCGCTCCTGACATTCTTGTCGTTTGCGCGCCTACGCCCTTGCGCCGCGATTCAGTTCCGCCTTGCGTGCACGACGACGGCCTCGCGCTCACGCAGTCGCTTGCGGATCGCACGGCACGTGCGCTCCCCGCGGGAGCGTTCAAATGCGAAGACTACTTCGCAAAATCCTGCAGCGTCTTGCCGGCGTCGAGCGCGGCCTTGAGCCAACCGGGCTTCGGACCTCGTCCGGTCCATGAATTGCCGGCATCGTCGCTGTAGGTGATCTTCGACGACGCGCGCTTGGCCCTTCTCGGGGGCTTGGAAGTCTTCGTCTCCGTCGCGGCTTGAGGTGCTTCCGCGCTCACCGCGCTGGCGGTGGCTCCGACGCGGAACTCCTCGAGCGACCTTCCCGATGTGAGCGCCTCACGCAGCCAACGTGGACGCGGACCGCGACCGGACCATGCGTTGCCATTGCCATCCCCGAACGCGGCGCGGGACTCGGAAGACTTCGAAGCCTTCACGCGCTTCGGTTTGGCGGCGCTCGAGCGAGACTCGAGTCCGAGGTGCGCAGCAGTCAATCCGTAATGCGCGATCGCGACTTTGATGCGTTCAACGACGCCCTTGATCTCGCTGTTGCGCAGGGATTCGGCCTGTCGTTGCAGCTGTTCGATCTGCTTCTGGATCTGCTTGTAGGTTTGTGCCATTGCTATTGAATTGGAATTGTGGAGACCCGCAGCTTACTCCGTGTTGAAAGTTGCTCAAACGCGCGATTGATATCACGCATTGCAACTGTACGAATTCGGCACTTCTTCAATGGCACTAAACGACGTCTTCGGGAGCCGCAACGACCCGGCGGTATCTGCTCATGGCCCCGGGTTCCACACCGAGCCAGCGCGCAACTTTCTCGCTTTCCGCGCCGCGGCGCAATTGCCGCAAAGCGAAGGTATGCCGCAAGCGGAAAGATCCACCGTCGGCGGCATCGAATCCGGCTTCGTCGAAGACCTCCTTGGCGGACTCGTACTGGGACTCCTTGCTCCAGGCCTTGCCTGCGCGCGTGGAAGGAAAGAGAAACGGGCCCTCGATGCGCGCTTCGGCGCGCACCTGCAGCCAGTGCTGCAGGAGTTCGCCCGCCCACGGCGCGATCGGCGTCTCGCGTGCCGGTGAATTGCCATTGCCTGGGACAGCCACTTGCCATGGCCGTTCGCGCACGCGTCCACCTTGCGAGGTGGGTGCATCGAGGGTCAGGACGCGCACGTCGCCGGATGTCAGGCCGGCGCCCAATTGCAATCCGACCGCGACCCGGTTCCTGATCTGCTGCCAGGTGAAGGCCCCCTGTGCGGCACGACCTTGCGGGGACAGATGGGGACGAGGGCGTGCCTGCGAGAGAAAGGTGATGAGCTGCTTGGCCTCCGCGACAAGAACTCCGGCCGAGGATCGGCTGAGGCCGCCTCTGCGTAGCGAATCGCGGGATTCGCCGCGATCCAATCCGCGGCGGCCGTGTTGACGAGAAGGCCCGTGGCGGCCGCGTGATGGCGCAGCACGTGATCGAACAGTCGCAACAGTCGCAAGGCATGGCGGGGGGAGAGCGACAGATCCGAACTCTTCATGCCATAGCGCGCGGGCCTGGAAGGCCTGGAGATCGCGCGCGTCGAGCGCCTCCAGCGTGAGCGCGGGGGATTGACCCAGGCACCAAGCCGAGAAGGCGCCCCACATGTCTCGATAGACCTCGACGGACGAGTTCAGGCGCAGGGCCCCTGCGCCTGCTGGTCCTGGAGCCAGCGCTGGTGGAATGCCACCCATTGGCTTTCGGTCGGTGCCTCATCGAAGAGGCGCGCCGAGCCAATCTTCGATGGCCGACCGCGCCGCCTCGATCTCGTCTGCCGGACACTGGCTGTTGAGTTGGACGGCGGCAATGCCTCGCCCGCGAAGCTTTTCGCACTGATCCTTCATCAGGGCGATGAGCGGCGACAGAGCCGGGCCTTGAACTCGCCGTCCGTGAACAGATCGGCGTGGCCGTAGMCGCCTTCGGCCTTGTCGACCTTKRTGGCGATGGATACGCCGCGATAGACCTTCGGGTTTGCAGACGACGCCCGCATGTCGACCTCCRTCATTCCGGGCGACGCGAGTTGACCACCGYGTTCAATTTGGTCTTCCACCAGGACGAAGCAGAGCGCGGGAYCGGGGGAAGGTCTCCCGGCAGGGAGATCCTGGCCAGCTCCTCGCGCCCCTTTTGGGTAATGGCRAGCACCTGGGCCGCATCTGTCGTGCCCGAAAGCGTCCTCAACGAACTCAAGGGAGCGGGGGTGAGAGCAATCACCAGACCCGCGGCACGCAGGAGCTTGATCTGATCAATCTCCTCTGAAGTGCGGAATGTGGCTGGCAACGGCGAGGCAGCGAGTTGCCTGAGCATGTCCATGGCCATTCTGGGGTCCTCCTTTTCCGATTAACCACATGGGAGCGACGCAAAGATAGGAGCCCACAGCCGCAGGATCAAGAGGGCGGAACGACAAGAAGACGTAACGATTCTTGTCGTTCGCGAAGACGTGCGCAGCCAGCCCATCCCTGCGTGCCTGTTCGCACGTTGAATTCAGCGCATTGGGGACTTTGTCCAGTCTCGAAACCCGGGCGTGCGATGAGGCCCGGCAGTATTGCGCYGCCGGGCCTGGACTTCCTTTCATGCTGCATTTGCCTGCGAGAGGCCGCGATTGCCTACTTGAGAGGCGCACAGGAAGTCCAACKRGTGAACTCTACGCCTGGRGGCCAGGCGTGCGGCACATAGCCGTCGCCCGATCGTGGAATCGGTTCGTTTCAGCCGCCACAAAGTGTTCGAAGGATCGGGGGCCATTTGGGCCTCCTCCCGTACTCCGACCCTTCGCGTGCCGAGGGCGTAGAGTCCGGGATCGACCAGGCGTTCAGTTCCGCATCACGATCGCGGCCAGAACAAAGCCGGCCATCCATAGCGTTTCGATCATCAGCAGCGCAAAGGGCCGCCAGCCGGCGCGGGCCAGTTGGCCGAATGAAGTCTTCATGCCCAGCGCCGCAATGGCGACAACCAGACAAGCACGGGAGACATCATTGAGACCCGATTGCACTGCCGCCGGGACCCCGCCCACGGAGTTGATGATGACCAGGGCCACGAACACCCAAAGAAACCACGGGACAAGGGCTGGCTTCGCACCGGTGGAAGCGCTTTCGCTCGCCTCGCGCTGCCGCTTGAACAGGCTGGACACCATCACCACGACCACGGCCAGCATGGACACGCGGAACAGCTTGACGATGGTGGCGTAGTCGCCGGTTTCCTGGTTCAGCATGTAGCCCGCGCCTACCACTTGCGCAACGTCGTGAATCGTTCCTCCCAGGAAAAGGCCTGCGAGTTCGGGCGACAGGTGCAGCAACTTGGCAATCAGCGGATAGATCATCATGGCCAAGGTGGACAGCACGGTCACGGTCACCACCACCGTCAGGGTGAAGCGTTCATCGTACTTGTTGCGTGGCAATACCGCCGAGATCGCCAAAGCGGCCGACGCGCCGCAGATTGCGACCGCACCGCCGGCCAACACGGACTGCGCGCGGTTCATGCCTAGGCCACGTCCCAGCAACACCCCACACATCAGCGTGGTCACGACAGCCGCGATGACGATGGCCGCAGTGCTCCAGCCGAGGCCAGCAATCTGACTCGCCGTGATCCGAGCCCCGAGCAGGCCGACGCCGAGTCGCAGCACGGTGCGGGAACAGAACTCGATGCCAGGTCGGGTCTTGGCGTCATGGCTCAGATAGTGAAAAGCCACGCCAAAGAATAGTGCGTACAGGAGTTGAGGCCCTCCGTGCAACGTGGACATCAGAGTGGCGGCCATCGCAATCACACACGACAAGCCGGCACCGGGGAGAAGTTGCCTCAGGTGCTGCGGCAACCAGGCGGGGCGGGCCGTGTCGGCGGCTGACGATGGCAACAGGAAATCGGACACAGGAAGTTCTCCTTCGAACAGCGCGTGGATGGCGAGTGATGGGTCGTGGCCCCTTGGTGGGTTGGATCGTAGGTAGAAGTGATTAAAGAAAAAAGCGGATAATTCCGTTCAGAATGATCGATAAATCAGATCAGCAATCCTTCCAGCGTCTACGCATCAACCTGCGTCAGCTCGAAGTCTTTCTGGCCACGGCGGGCAGCGGCAGCACACGTGCGGCGGCCGACCGGATCGCGCGCTCGCAATCTGCGGCGAGCACGTCGCTGGCCGAACTCGAGGCCGCGCTCGGCGTCGAACTGTTCGACCGCATCGGCCGGCGTCTGCTGCTCAACGAGAACGGGCGCGCGCTGTGGCCCAAGGCCCAGGCCCTGGTCGAACAGGCCGCCGAGGTGCAAGCTCTGTTTACCGACGAGCACGCGGCACCATTGCGGGTGGCTGCCAGCTTCACGATCGGCGAATACCTGTTGCCGAGCCTCGTATCGCAGTGGACGCAACTGAATCCCAAGAGCCAGATCCAACTGCGCATAGGCAATACCAGCGATGTGATCGACGCGGTTGCGGCCCTGGATGTCGACATGGGCTTCGTCGAAGGGTCTCAGACGCACTCCGATCTGGTCGTGCGACCCTGGCTGGATGACGAAATGGTGATCCTCGCAGCACCGGGCAATCCACTGGCGAACCGCTGCGCGACGACGCGGCAATTGGCTCAGGCCACTTGGGTGCTGCGGGAACACGGTTCCGGCACGCGCCAGATCGCGGACGAGTGGTTGCTGAAGAATCTGGGTCAGGTCCGCGTCGGCTTCGAGCTCGGCAGCACCGAAGCGATCAAGGGTGTGGTGGCGGCGAGCGATGGGCTCGGATGTCTTTCTCGTTACGCGGTGGAACAAAGCGTGGCAGACGGGCACTTGATCGAACTGCGAACACGCCTGCCCAGAGCAATCCGCCAACTGGCCATCGTGCTGCACCGCGAAAAGCGGCTGGGCCGCGCCTCCACGGACTTCCTGGCGCACTGCAGCGCGGCCGAGCACCACAGAGCCGGCTGAGCGACGCGCACTGGTTCCGGCGCTGCGCACCCCAACTGCGGGGCCATTCATCGATCAAGTGGATAAGGTCCTCTGAAAAATAAATTGGACTGATAGGTCCTTGCGCGCAATCCTCGCCCGCAAATCACAGGAGACATCCATGACCCATGCGACCACGACAAGTTTCACCGTGCATCCATTCGGCGGCGCTCTCGGTGCCGAGGTCCGGGGCATCGATCTCAATGAGCCGCTTGCACGGGAACAGGTGCGCGGCCTCCGGGACGCCTGGGCCGAACACCTGAGCTGCGCTTTCGTGGCCAGGAGGCGCTGACGCTCGAAATCGCAGATCGCCTTCTCGCGCCACTTCGGCAACCTGGACAAACGCCCCACCGCGAGCTATGAGATGAGCCGGCAGCACGGCGAACTGCCTCCTGAGATTACCGTGATCTTGGACGTCAAGGTCGACAACAAGCCGCTGGGCGCGCTCGGCGACGGCGAGGCCGTGTGGCATTCCGACATGACCTACAACCAGCACCCGCCTCGCGGCGCCTGCCTGCGCGCACAGGGAGATTCCGCCCGAAGGCGGCAACACCTGTTTCGCCAACCTCGACGCGGCCTATGACACGCTTGACCCCGCCACCAAGGAGCGCACGCGAACTTGAACTGCGTGCACGACGCGACCCGCAGCAGCGCCGGCGAGCTGGCGTCGKAGATGAAGCGTGATCTTGCCGAATCGGCCCGCGCGGTGCCGGCGCGAAAGAGTCGCAAGTCACCGCCCCCTGGACAGGTTCGCGCCGGCAGGTTGCGCCGGCGGGCGCCCGGGCCCGAAGTACGCAACGTTATGCGCCGGCGGATTGCCGTTGGCATCAGGCGCGCCGGATGATGGCTCGATCGGCCCATGAAGAGCCGACACGCAGCCATCAGCCATCCGGAGACAACTCGCATGTTCAATCGCCAATTTCTCGTCACGGCCGCGGCAGGCGCCGTGTATGCCGTCGCTGCCTTGCAGCCCCGCGCAGCGTGGGCCGACGCCTATCCGCAGCAGCCGGTGCGGGCTGTCGTCATCAACGCACCGGGCACCGGCACCGATACCACGGCCCGCTTCATCGCTACCCAGTTGAGCAAGACATGGAACACACCGGTCGTGGTCGAGAACAAGGCGGGCGCCGGCGGCACCATCGGCACCGATTTCGTCGTCAAGCGGCACCCGATGGGTACAACATCCTGTTCACTACCGGCGCCCACTACAGCTTTCCGGCGCTGTATGACAACTTGACCTTCAATGCCGCGACCGACTTCACGCCGGTGGCGACCATCGCCCAGTCTCCCATTGTTCTGTTCGTGCCGGCCAACTCGCCCTTCAAGACCGTACAGGATGTCATGGAGGCCTCGAGGAAGAAGCCCGGCAGTGTGTCCTTCGCGACACCGGGCACCGGAACCTCGTCACACCTGGCTGCCGCGCTGATGAGTTCCATGGCAGGAATCCGCATGCAGCACGTGCCCTACAAGTCCGCCACGCAGGCCGTGGTGGATGTCGCCAGCGGACAAGCCGACCTGGGCTTCAACGGAGTGACGACCGCATTGCCGCTGCTGCATGGCGGAAAGATCCGGGCCCTTGCCGTCACCAGCCTGAAGCGTTCGCAACTCCTACCGGATGTGCCCACCCTGGACGAGTCGGGGCTCAAGGGCTATGACTTCGTCACACCCATTCTGGCGCTGGTGCGTGCCGGTACGCCGGATGCGGTGGTGAACACGATCGGCGCAGCGATAACGGCGGAAGCGGCCCGGCCCGAGTTCAAGGAACTGTGCAAGGCCCAGGGCTTGGACGTCGCTGTCCGCAGTCCGGCCGAGATGCGTGTCGCGATGCCCACTCTTGTCCAAGACAGAAAGGCGTTGAGCCATCCCGATGCGTGGGGTAAAAAGTTGTCGCCAAACGAACTTCCACCCCACTCACGAGAGGCCCAACGTGAAAGCATCATGCAGCATGTTCAGTCAGATCCTCAAGCTGATTCCGCGCATCGAGTTCGAGCACATCGTCAAGCGCACCCAGGCTGAATACGCGTCCAAGGGCTTCTCCAGTTGGGGCCAGCTGGTTGCGATGCTGTTTTGCCAACT